>CAYMYV010000110.1:0-7477 GCA_964394775.1 uncultured Lachnobacterium sp.
TACATTGTATAAACAAGTATTGCAGGGGTTTTCTCATGAAAAAATATATTGAAGACAGGGCAGTTGAAATTGCCAATTACATCATCGAAAGTAATGCCACCGTGCGTCAGGCGGCAAAACAATTTGGTATTAGTAAGAGTACCGTACATAAGGACTGCGCAGAACGCTTGACCCAGGTAAATCCTACCTTGGCAGCAGAAGTGCGCAAGGTACTGGATGTGAACAAAGCTGAGAGACATTTGCGCGGAGGACTTGCGACGCGCGAAAAGTATCTTCATATGGAAGAATAATGCTTTTTCCTATGATTTGCCTGAAAGAATGGAGATTATCCACACATATTTTTTACGTTATTGGGAATAGTAGGAAGGAAGCTTTGGAAACGGAGAAAATAGATGTGGTAATCATAAATGGCAAAATTTTTACAATGGAGGATGGGACAATTGAGAATGGATATGTCCGTATACGTGGAAAACAAATAGATGAAGTGGGACCTATGGAGGAGTATCAATATGAGAAAACGGATAGCCGTATCATTGATGTAGGGGGAGCCTGGGTGATGCCGGGACTGATTGACCCACATTCTCACATAGGAATTACGGAGGAAAAAATTGGTATAATCGGGGATGATTGTAACGAAGGTACCAACCCTTCCACACCAACACTGCGGGCAATTGACGCCGTAAATCCAATGGATGCGGCATTTCACGATGCCATAGAGGCGGGAATCACCTCTGTGATGGTTGGGCCGGGCAGTGCCAATGTAATCGGTGGACAATTCCTTTTTATGAAAACGCAGGGGAGATGTATTGACCATATGGTGGTTAAAAATCCGGCTGCAATGAAGGTGGCATTTGGAGAAAATCCAAAGATGACATATGGAAATCAAGACACATATCCGGCGACTCGAATGGGGATTGCGGCCTTGCTTCGTAAGACCCTGTTTGAAGCGGTGCAGTATAAGAAGGATAAAGAAAGTGGCAGGCTTACAAAAGAGGATTTTGAGATGGAGCCGTGGCTTTCCGTGTTAAACAGGGAGATTCCGTTAAAAGCACACGCCCACCGGGCGGACGATATTTTGACAGCCATACGAATCGCCAAGGAGTTTGATGTGGATATTACCATTGACCATGGAACAGAGGGACATCTGATTGCGGATGAAATTGCCGCATCCGGTTATCCGGTAATTGTTGGCCCGGATTTGACCTCACGCTCGAAGCTGGAAGTAAAAAACATGAATTTTAAAACCTATAGCATTTTGCAGGAGGCAGGCATACTGTTTTCTGTCACAACAGATCATCCGGTATCCATGATACAGTATCTGCCTCTATGTGCAGGACTTGCGGTGAAGCATGGCCTTCCTATGGAGGAGGGGTTAATGGCACTTACCATCAATGCGGCGCGTATCTGCCGGGTGGATAACAGGGTAGGAAGCATACGAAAGGGAAAAGATGCGGATATAGCAATTTATACAGGAAATCCTATGGATATTTTTACCAATACACTTTACACGATTATTGATGGGAAAGTGGTATATGAAGGGTAAAGTCTGCACATACTTCCATTGAATAGTTTAATCAATGGAGGTATTTTATTATGTCACAGTTATCTGAAAAAGAACTTGCGTCTATCCAGGAATGTCTAGCAGACGAAGACCTTTTAGTAAAAAAATTCAAAATGCTCGCAGAGCATGCAACTGATGAAAAGCTCAAAGCAAAAATGACGGAAATCTCTGAGAAGCATCAGAAACATTTCAATGAGCTTTACTCAAAATTATCATAGGAGGTCACACATATGCCAGCAATCTATACAGAAAAAGAAATCTTAGGGGATGCTCTATCTACACAGAAAGCTACCACTGAATTATTCAACAAGGTATCAAACGAATGTGTCCATGAGGACATTCGCGAAACACTTCTCGACATCCTTGAGGAAGAACACGAAATTCAACAGGATGTATTCATTATGATGCATGAACAGGGCTTATACCCAACTCCTGCTGCCGACGAGAAAAAGGTGCAGCAGTTAAAGCAGCAGTATCAGCAGTGTGTAAAAAACTGCGGATGTAACTAAGCTGCGTTCCCCAAAGGAAAAACAATAAAACCTTCCCACCGGGCCATTGGTCTGGCGGGAAGATTTTCTATATACGCCCTTTTTGGGATTGTGTTCCCAATAGGGAAAAGGTATAATTTATACGAATTTGATTTATTTACAGGAGATATTTTCAGTCAAGGAGACGGGACAATGAACATTAATTGGAAAAAAATGCGGAAAAGAATTTCAGAAGTAATAGAGATTGGAAGCAGCCTTGATTTGGTTAGCCGGGTATATGATTATGTTAGTGTGGCAGCAGTTGTGCTTAACCTAACAGCTACGATTATGTATACCTTTGACAGCATGGAAGCAAAGTATGGCTTTTGGCTTCTGTTGGTAGAAAATATCACGCTGGCATTTTTTGCGATTGATTATGTGCTCCGCGTATGGACGGCAAAGCTTCAGCACAAGGACCTGACGGAATGGCATGCCATTCGAAAATACATATTCTCCTTTGGCGGTATCGTAGATTTGTTATCCTTCCTGCCGGATTTTCTGCCGATATTCTTCCCACAGGGAGCCGTGGCATTTCGAATGATACGAATCGTTCGAATTTTTCGACTGTTTCGAATCAATTACTATTATGATTCACTGGGTGTGATTGCAGAGGTACTCAAGGGGAAAAAGCAGCAGCTGATTTCATCCGTATTTATCATTTTGGTGCTGATGCTGGCATCCAGCTTGTGTATGTACAGCTTGGAGCACGAAGCACAGCCGGAGGTGTTTTCCAATGCATTTTCCGGCATCTGGTGGGCGGCATCTACACTGCTTACTGTTGGATACGGCGACATCTATCCGGTTACCATGCTTGGAAAAATATTTGGTATTATCATCACCTTCCTCGGCGTGGGAATGGTTGCAATTCCAACCGGTATTATATCTGCCGGATTCGTGGACCAGTACGCAACCATCAAAAGACGCAGTACACTCGGTTATGAAGCAGATATGAATTTCATCAAGATCCAGGTCGTAGCCAATGACCCATGGCTGGGAAAACGAATTGCAGATTTGAATCTGCCAAAGGGTGTCATTATTGCTATTGTTAAGAGGAATGAGCAGATTATTATTCCTCGAGGTGACATCGTTCTCTTAGAAGACGATAACATCATTCTCGGTGCGGAGCCACTTAAGGAGCGCGAAAATATCAAGCTTACAGAAGTTGTTCTTCGAAAAGAGAATCCGTGGACTGACCAGAAAATCCGTGATTTGGATATCTCCCGCCATTCCATCATCGTGCTTGTAAAACGTAAAAATAAAGCGTTGATTCCAAATGGAAATATGGTTTTAAGAGAGTGGGACAGGGTATTTATGTATACGCATCATTATCTGAAGGATGCGAAGGAGATTGAGGTATAAACTGACTGTGAATAAGCTGTTATGAGAGAAAATTGACATTTTTGAAATTATACAAGCAATGCAATATGACAGTATTTCTGAAAAATGTGCCATTGTATAAGGGATAAAGAGGAGGAGCATTAAAATGCCAAAGGGGAACAACCAGAAATTAAAGTTATCATATCTGACTCGTATCATGATGGAAAAGACAGATGACGAGCATGGACTAACCCTGCAGCAGGTGATAGACCAGCTGGAAAAGTACGGAATCACTGCGGAAAGAAAGAGTATTTATGCGGATTTTGCGGACATGACAGATAAGCTTGGGATTGAAATCATCAAGGAGAAGGTTGGACGCGAAACCTATTATCATGTGGCGGGGCGGGATTTTGAAGTCGCAGAGGTAAAGCTTCTCATTGATGCAATTCAGTCCTCTAAGTTTATCACGGAAAAGAAATCAAACGAGCTGATTAAAAAAGTAAAAGGTCTGGTAAGCCATTATCAGGCAGCGCAGCTACAGCGTCAGGTGTTTGTTCATGGAAGAATTAAGACCATGAATGAAAGCATCTATTACAACGTGGATACCTTGCATACTGCCATTGCACAGAACTGTAGGATTAAGTTCCAGTACTGCGGATGGTATCCGAATAAGAAGCTCGTACCGCTCAACGAGGGACGTTTTTTTGAAGTTAGCCCATGGGCACTCTCCTGGGATGATGAGTATTATTACATGGTGGCATTTGACCATTACGAGGAAAAAATCAAGCACTACCGCGTGGATAAGATGATGAAAATATCCATCCTGGATGAAAAACGTGGTGGCAAGGAACTATTTGATAGCTTTGATATGGCATCCTATTCCAAAATGAATTTTGGAATGTTTCATGGAGAAGTAAAAAGAGTACATATATCTTTTCCAAATTACATGGTAGGCGTGTTTATTGACCGCTTTGGAAAGGATATATCGATTCGCCCGGAAGGAGAAGGCCGCAGTGAAATTGCGGTGAACGTGGCGGTGAGTAAGCAATTTTTTGGCTGGATTGCAAGCTTAGGCAGATGGGTGAAAATTACCGGGCCTGATGAAGTGGTTTGCGAAATGCGGGAGTTTGTGCAAAAACTTGCGAAGGCATATGAGGAAAATGAATAATTATAAAAAAGGTCTAAAAAAGGCGAAATAAAGGACGAAAACAGGCTTCAGAAGCAATTCTGGGGCCTGTTCTTTTGTGTCCGTTTTATCGGACATGTTATCTGCTATTTTTATACCATCGACAGACGGGAGAACCGTTTCGTAAAGACAATGTGTATAGAAGCGAAGGAGGTAACGGATATGAAAGGATATATAGTAGAGTGTGGATATATGGGATACATAGATGGAGAGTATCAGTTGTTTGCAGATGAACAGGATTACAGAGAGATTTTTCTTGAGGGTATTGTGGCATAAATTCTGCATGTAGTAAAGGATAGGAACGAAAGCAAAAATATCAGGAGGACATATATATGAGAAGAACGTACAATTTGAACATTTCAGAAAGAGCCAATATTTGCTTGGAAAAAAGAGAAGCGCAGGTACGCAGACAAAAATGTGTGATTGTCATTGTGGTTTTGGCAATGATTGTATTTGGAATTTTGTTCGGAGGTAGCATCCATGTATTTGCAGGAGAGAGTCAGACGCAGAAATTGCATAAATATTATACAAGCATCCGCATTGAAGAAGGCGATACCTTATGGGATATCGCAGGAGAATATGTGCAGAACACCAAAATGAGCCGCCAGGAGTACATTAATGAGGTGTGCGCACTCAATGGGATTTGCGCGGATGAGATTTATGCAGGGGAATATATTGTGGTGATGTATTATGAGGTAGAAAAATAATCACATTTACTTTTGCAGACGAAAATAATAGAATGTAGATATGAGATTAGCAATAAAAGTCATTGCAGAAAGAAAGGGTGATTTTACTATGAAAATTGGGGCATTAGGAACGGGTGGAATTGTAAGAAAGGTCACAGAAACCTTAGCGCAGATGGAACAGATAGAATGCTATGCAATTGCATCCCGTACGAAGGAACGCGCGGAAGAAGCGGCCAAGGAATATGGTTACACAAAGGCCTATGGCAGCTATGAGGAACTGGTGGCAGATCCGGAGGTGGAGCTGGTATATATCGGAACGCCACATTCCAGACATTATGAGGACATGAAGCTTTGCATTGCACATGGCAAACCGGTGCTATGTGAGAAATCCTTTACCATGAACGCCAAGCAGGCAGAGGAAATTCAGACACTGGCCAAGTCGGCTGGTGTTTTTGTGGCGGAAGCCATCTGGACCAGATATATGCCTTCCAGGCAGATGATACAGGAGCTGTTGGAAGGCGGAGTGATTGGAAAAGTATCCACCTTGACAGCAAACCTATCCTACATCATTAGCCATAATAAACGCATTGTAGACCCGGAATTGGCGGGTGGTGCACTATTGGATGTAGGTGTGTATGGCGTGAATTTTGCGCTGATGCATTTTGGCACTGACATTGAACGCATGGAGTCTTCCGTGCAAATGACAGAAACCGGTGTGGATGGAATGGAAAGCATTACGCTTTTTTACAAGGACGGTCGTATGGCGGTGCTCACACACGGCATCTATGCGCGCTCTGACCGCAAGGGTATTTTCTACGGCGACAAGGGCTACATGGTGGTGGAAAATATCAATAATCCGCAGTCCATCTGCGTATATGATGTAGAGGACCGTCTGGTGGAAAGAATTGAGGTTCCGGCGCAGATTAGTGGTTACGAGTATCAGTTTGAGGAGTGCGTTGCTTTGATTGAAGAGGGGGCGTTGGAGAGTGTTTCCATGCCAATGGAGGATACGATTACTGTGATGAAGGTGATGGATGAGCTGAGAGGACAGTGGGGCTTGCAGTATCCTGGAGAGTGCTAAAAACGGCAAATTCATGAGAGGGAACAGGCGAAAGAAAAAATGATTTACATAACAGGCGATTGCTACTAAAAAACAAAGGAGTACCTTATGATTCCACAAATCAATACCCTAATCGAATACATCCAATCCTCCCACTCCATCGTCTTCTTCGGCGGAGCCGGAGTATCCACGGAAAGCGGTATTCCGGATTTCCGTAGCAAGGACGGTTTATACAACCAGCATGACATCCAATTTGAGAAATACCGGCCAGAGTACCTATTAAGCCACGAGTGTCTGATAGACGAGCCAAAGGTATTTTACGAGTACTATCGCCAGAAGATGGATGCCCGTGGATTCGAGCCTAACATCACTCACAAGGTGCTGGCAAAGCTGGAGGAACAGGGGAAGCTAAAAGCAGTAATCACTCAGAACATCGATGGTCTTCATCAGAAGGCTGGTAGCAAGGCGGTGTATGAGCTTCATGGAACTACGGAGAGGAATTATTGCAGCTGGTGCAAGAAGGCATATCCGTCGGATTACATTTTCACGTCTGGGGAGCCGGTTCCAAAGTGTGAATGTGGTGGAATGGTTCGCCCATATGTGACGCTGTACGGAGAGGGTCTGCCAGAGGATGCATGGAACCAGTCTATTGCTGCGCTCAAAAGCGCAGACATGCTCATTGTGGCGGGGACATCCCTTATGGTATATCCTGCGGCGAATCTGGTGCGCTATTTTGCAGGAGACCACCTGGTTGTGATGAATCGGGAGAAATTGAAGCTGCCGATTAACGAAGAGACAGACCTGGTAATTCAAGGGTCTATGGGAGAAGTATTTAGAGAGCTAGAACGTATAAGCTTTATAGAATAATGGAAAGCTAAAGATAATGTTAGAGGACAAGCACCAGTAAACTCACAAAACTTCATACTAGAAACTTTCCTAGAAGAGAAGGAGTTTTTTCTCTAGGAAATACCTGAGGCAGGGGTTGTCGTTATATGGCAACTCTTGTTTGGCTTTATAGGATTCGGGTGTCAAAAGGTGCATCTACAAATTATGTTTGGCAAATTGCACAAATACAGTTTATTTTCCGACACATATTTCAAACATAAGTTTTTCTAAGTGCTTTGAAAAAACGATTTGAAA
>CAYMYV010000111.1:0-7470 GCA_964394775.1 uncultured Lachnobacterium sp.
TGAGGTTCATTTTTATTCAATTGGCATTATTTCTGAATTACAGGAATGCTCCTTAATATCCATGGTGTAATTTCATTAAGATTTATTTAAAATAAGGGACAGATTGTTCTTCTGTCCCTTGGTTACACATTATTTTTGGAGGATTACTTCTTAGAGCCAATGCCTTCTAATAATGCATCCTCTAAGGTTGCCTCAAGTCTTGCCTTGTTTAAAAGTAATTCTCTGTTCTCAGCTTCTAACTCCTTGATTCTCTCATCTGCACTCTCTGTTTTAATCTGATTGGAAATCAAATCATGCTTCAAATCATACAGTTCTCTGTCCTTCATTTCTATATCACGTTCTAATTTCTCAACCTGAGCTTTCGCTTTAAAGTAATCATCCGCAATATTGAGCTGAATCAAGGTACTCTTCATATTACCCGGAAGATGTCTGGTGTTATCCAATGCATCAAACTCATTAATTTTACTATTAATATAAGTAGCTACCTTCTGAAGATACTCTTCCCCCTCGTATCCACTCAACGTATATACTTTTCCATCGATAACTACTTCTGCACTTGTTTTCGCAGACATAACGACACCTCCGTTTCTAATAAAATGTGTTTACAAAAGCCATAGAATACTACATATAGTATATTATACAATTATCCCTTGGAATAAGCAACTACTAATTGCCTTATCCATTATCGTGTCAGGCCAAAATGCTCATATGCCAAATCGGTAACGACACGTCCCTTTGGGGTACGATGAATAAAGTTATTCTTCACCAAATAAGGTTCATACACGTCTTCTATTGTACCGGAATCCTCTCCAATGGATGCCGCTAAGGTTTCCAAGCCAACAGGTCCACCACCAAACCTCTCAATAATCGTCAAAAGAATATTTCTGTCATTTTGGTCTAAACCGAACTTATCAACCTCCAGTAAATCCAACGCAAATGATGCAACCTCATAGGTAATATTTCCATCATACTTCACTTCTGCAAAATCTCGAACACGCTTCAACAAACGATTTGCAAGTCGAGGTGTACCACGCGAACGTCGAGCAAGCTCATATGCCCCCTTATCATCAATCTTAACGTTTAACTTATACGCAGAATGAAGAACAATGGTTTTAAGCTCATCCACCGTATAATATTCCATATGACCAATTACGCCAAAACGGTCACGAAGCGGCAGGGAAAGCATACCTGCTCGGGTAGTTGCACCAACCAAAGTAAATTTTGGAAGATTAATTCGAATAGAGCGGGCGGATTCCCCCTTGCCAATCATTACATCAATGGCATAATCCTCCATAGCAGAATACAGTACCTCTTCTACCTGACGATTTAAGCGATGAATTTCGTCGATAAATAAAATATCGCCTTCCGCCAAACCATTCAAAATAGCCGCCATTTCTCCGGGCTTTGCAATCGCCGGTCCTGAAGTAATTTTCAGATGTGTTCCCATTTCATTTGCAATAATTCCTGCCAATGTTGTTTTGCCCAAACCCGGAGGTCCAAAAAACAACACGTGGTCTAACGCCTCTCCTCGCCCTCTTGCAGCTTCAATATACACATGAAGATTGTCTTTAATCTTCTCCTGTCCAATATAATCCGCCAAGGTCTGTGGACGTAAGCTTGATTCAATTTTAATATCTTCTTCCTGCATTTTCGTGGAAATCACTCGTCTTTCCATATTTCTATCTCCTAAAATAAAGCCACATCTTTAGGCTAATTCTCGTAAAATAAAATCCCATTTATAAAAATGACATATTTTTCAAAGCCTGCTTCAAAACATCCTCAACATCCATATCTGCCGTTATCTCAACCTTAGATACCGCCTTTAAGCTCTCGCTTGAAGAATAACCAAGCGCATTGAGTGCCATAACTGCATCATTCTTCACTTGATTATTTGAAGCTGCCACATGTACCTTCTCATTCTCTAGCTTCTTCTCAAAGGCATCTTCTAAGGACATCTTATCCTTTAACTCAAGAATTACTCTTTGTGCAGTTTTCGCACCGATTCCCGGTGCCTTTGCAATTGCCTTCGAATCTCCTGCCAAAATTGCAAATCGTAAATCGTCTGCAGAGAGCGCTGACAGAATACCGATTGCACCTTTAGGACCAATCCCGCTTACCGTAATCAATTGCTTAAACAATGCCAAGTCATCCTTTGTTAAGAATCCATACAGCATCATGGCATCCTCTCGTATGTAGAGGTATGTATGAATCTTGCATTCCTCTCCTATTCCCGGTAAATATTCGAAGCAATTGGTAGGAATGCAGATGCTATATCCAATTCCATTCACATCAATTACAATATGATCAATCTCTACCTCGGCCAACGGCCCCTTAATATATGAATACATGGTACTCCACCTCACATACATTCTTTATTTTACACGCATTAATCTTCCAATACGAATAAAAACCTCCTGTGCCACAACACCAATACATGCACCGGTAATAAATCCGGCAACCATAAGCACCGGAACATAATACAACACATAATAATTGTCCACCAGAATGGTAGCAACTATCATCTGTCCGATATTATGCATAATTCCACCCGCAATACTAACCGAGATGCAAGACAGCTTGTCCGTTTTTTTCAACAAATACATAACCACAAGACTAAGCAAACCGCCCGCCAAGGAATATGCAATTGCAACTACATTTCCAAACATAAATCCGGAAATGGTAACTCTCATAAGAGAAAGAACAAATGCTTCTTTAAAGCCCATGCTATACATTGCAAAAACAATTACAATATTTGCAAGCCCCAGTTTAATTCCCGGTATTCCAATCGGAATTGGAATCAGCACTTCCACATAACTGCATATAAGTGCCAAGGCAAGCATTACACCTAAATACGCTGTTTTCTTCTTCATAATTTCACCTAATGAATGATTATATCCACATCGGATTCATCATCACTTGTTACTGTCACTACCACCTTATTTGGCAGACAAATAATTGACTGCTTGTCATAAGATATCTCATTTTGATTGACGCACAGCTGGTCTGGGCAGCTGGCGCTTGTCATATATGCCTTTCCACCCTTAATATCAATGATATTCACATGTTCTCCTTCGCCAACTGTGATTGTCTGCTCTTCTAATAGAGAATAAGTTCCATATTCATTTCCATCTACAGTAATCGTGATATAACTTCCTTTTACCGCGCCGCCTTTATAGACAGCTATACATACTACTATGCAAAACAGTACAAGGAATCCGATAAAAATACAATCGTTTTTTCCAAAACGTTTATACATTCTCTTCAACCTTTCCAAGATAGTAGAAGCCCTTACACTCCTCTAATCGAACCTGATATATATTACCAATCATATCCTGTGTCCCCGGAAAATGTACGACAGAGTTATTATCCAAACGACCTGTAATAAGACTCGCATCATGCTCATTCAATTCTTCTGCCAATACCGGTAACACCCTTCCTTCCAATGCCATCGCTTTTTGGGTTGATATCTCAGACACCTCACGAAGCAATCTGTCGAAATGACATTTTACCTCTTCTTCCGGAACCTGATTCTCCATTGCAGCAGCCGGAGTTCCGGTACGCTTTGAATAAATAAATGTAAATGCGCTATCGTATTCTACCTGCTTTACTACATCTAAGGTTTCAAGAAAGTCCTCTTCAGTTTCTCCCGGGAAGCCCACAATAATGTCTGTCGTAAGTGCTATATCCGGAATTTCTTTGCGCAGCTTGTGTACGATTTCCAGATACTGCTCTTTATCATAATGACGATTCATAATCTTCAATATTCTAGAGCTTCCTGACTGCAATGGAAGATGCATATGCTTACACACCTTATCACAATCTCTCATGGCATAAATCAATTCATCAGATAAATCCTTTGGATGCGAGGTCATAAAACGAATACGCTTTAAGCCTTCAATCTTATTAATTTCACGGAGCAGCTCTGCAAAAGTCATTGGATTGTCCAGATTTTTTCCATATGAATTAACATTCTGTCCAAGGAGCATAATCTCACATACCCCATCCGCAACAAGTCCTTCAATCTCACGGATAATATCCTGTGGCTGACGGCTACGCTCTCGTCCGCGCACATATGGAACAATACAATAACTACAGAAGTTATTGCAGCCAAACATAATATTCACGCCGGATTTAAAGGAGAATTTACGTTTAATAGGTAAATCCTCTACAATCTTATCGGTATCCTTCCAAATATCCACAATCATAGAATCTGATTCAAAGGCACGACACAAAAGCTCTGCAAACTTGTAGATATTATGTGTTCCAAAAATAAGGTTTACAAAGCGATAGCTCTTTCGAATTTTCTCTACAACCGTTGGCTCCTGCATCATACAGCCGCATAATGCAATCATCATATGTGGATTTTTCTTCTTATAATTTGACAAATACCCAAGACGTCCATATACCTTGTTATTTGCATTTTCACGAACTGTACAGGTATTATAAATCACAAAGTCTGCATGCTCGTCATCAATTTCTGTATACCCAATTTCCTCTAAAATACCAACCAGCTTTTCAGAGTCCCTCGCATTCATCTGACAGCCAAAGGTCTGTACACAGAAAGTTAATTTTCTACCAAGCTCCTCTTCCTTCTTTGCAACATACTCTTTTGCTTTTTCCATAAACTCGTACTGACGAGCTGTTTCTTCTTCACTGGTAAGTGTTGTTACTTCAAAATCTCGCATTTGTTTTAATTACCTCTTATTTCTATATTACACTTCACCTGTAGTGCCATTACTATTTATTCTCGTATCTGACCACTACCATAAATAATATATTTATAACTTGTCAAGGCTTCTAAGCCCATTGGTCCCCTTGCATGAAGCTTTTGCGTACTTATTCCAATCTCTGCGCCAAAACCAAATTCATTTCCATCCGAAAAACGTGTAGAAGCATTTACATATACACATGCCGCATCAATTTCATCTAAGAATTTCTGTGCACAATCATAATCGCTGGTGATAATAGCTTCTGAATGTGCAGTATTATATTTATTGATATGTGTAATCGCTTCATCAATGTTAGAAACACTTTTTACTGATAAAATATAATCTAAGTACTCTGTTCCCCAATCTTCTTCTGTTGCCCTTACCACTTTCCCAACAGATGCATCTAATATATCATAGCATGTATCATCTGCTCTAAGCTCTACATTCTTCTCTGCTAAGGCAGATTGAAGTATCGGGAGGAATCTGTCTGCAATTTTCTCATGTACCAACAGGGATTCGCATGCATTACATACACTAATACGCTGTGTTTTTGCATTCTTTACAATATTCACTGCCATATCAATATCTGCGAATTCATCTACGTAAATATGACAATTTCCAACACCCGTTTCAATCACCGGAATGGTCGCGTTGTTTACAACATTAGAAATCAGACCACTTCCACCTCTTGGAATCAACACATCTACATAATCCTTCATTTTCATAAAGGCTGTTGTCGTTTCTCTATCTGTAGATTCAATCAGGTTTAATGCGTCTTCCGGAACCCCATTGTCTAACAATGCCTGTCTTAATACAGCAACAATTGCTTTATTTGAATGAATTGCATCAGAACCGCCTTTTAAAATAACACAGTTACCCGTCTTAAAGCAAAGGCCAAAGGCATCACAGGTTACATTTGGTCTTGATTCATAAATCACGCCAACAACGCCAAGTGCTACTCTTCTTTTTCCAATAATCAGACCATTCGGACGTTTGCTCATAGATAATACTTCACCAATTGGATCTGCCAGATTCGCCACCTGACGCAAACCATCTGCCATATCCTTAATTCGTGCCGATGTGAGGGTCAAACGATCTACAAGCCCCTTATCCATGCCCTTTTCTTTTGCCGCATTAATATCTGCCATATTTGCCTTCAGAATCATTTCTTCATTATTAATAAGTAAATCTGCGGCATCACATAATACCTTGTTTTTTTCATCTGTATCCAATTTTCCAACAAAAGCTTTACATCCACTTGCCTTTTGGCACATCAATTCGAGATTCATTTTTTACTCCTTAATTCTAAGAATTCTTGTTTTTATCGGCAAATTTTTCACCAAGATTCTCTATGGAACCATCTTCATTTACCATATCAATGTTGTTTAGCTGAGCACGAAGATTCATGCGAACATTAGCAATATACTCTTTTCTTAATAAATCCTGTTCTTTTTTCTCTTCCTCTGTAAGCCCTTCCGCCTTAGATTTTCTATACAACTCATTAATTCTATCAATTTTCTCACTTAACATTAATTCATACTCTCCATTATATAATCTGCCAATGAAAAATCCTTGTTTTCGTTTGCATGGAAGCAGGTTCCAATCTGCTTTCCGTCCAACCATTCTTCAACAATTGATACATTCTCACCATTTGCAATTACCATATCCGCACCGGAATACGTTGCAATTTGGGCTGCAGCAATTTTTGTTGCCATTCCTCCAGTTCCAACACCACTTCCGGTAGAGCCTTTTGCCATGTACAGTATCTCATCGTTAATCTCATATACATCCGAAATTAGTTCTGCATTTGAATTTTTATGTGGGTCATCGGTATATAAACCATCAATGTCGGACAATAATATCAGTAAGTCGGCACCAACTAACGATGCAACCAGCGCCGATAATGTATCGTTATCACCGAAACGCATTTCATATGTACTTACGGTATCGTTCTCATTTACAACAGGAATCACACCGATTCGGAATAATTCGTCAAAGGTATTCTTCGCATTATCTCTGGAAATAGGATTAACCATAGTATCTTTTGTCATAAGAACCTGACCCGTTACCTGATTGTACTCTCCAAACAATCTTTGATATGTCATCATAAGACGAGCCTGTCCAACAGCTGCACAAGCCTGCTTCGTGGAAATATCCGTTGGACGTTCCTTTAATCCGATGGAATCCTTTCCGACTGCAATGGCACCGGAGCTCACAAGACACACATCCATTCCTCTATTTCTTATATCACATAGCACTCTTACAAGACGCTCCATCTTTGCAAAATTAATGCTTCCGGTCTTCTCATGCGTTAACGAAGACGAACCAATTTTAATAACAACACGTTTATATTCCTTTTTACTCATTCTTATATCTCCTTACATAATACAAACCCAACATATACTGTATCATATATTACATAAAAACACAAAATCTTTTATAAATAAATTTTAATTATCTTGCATATTACTTCATGTTATGGTAGTATTATTATATGCGTGTGTTAGGTATTAACAGATGCATTTTTTACACCACAGAAAACGACATACGTTTTCTGCAAGAAAAAGATATTTTATCTAAAATAGGAGGAAACAAAAATGAAAAAAAGAATTTCTGTATTAGTTGCAGCTGTTCTTGCAATCGGTTGTCTTACAACTGCTTGTGGCGGAAACAGTGACAGCGAAGTTAAGGTTGGTCTTGGTCTTCACACAGACTTCTCTTACGGTTCAGCTGATGCAACAGCTGAAAAAGATGGTACAGC
>CAYMYV010000112.1:0-7447 GCA_964394775.1 uncultured Lachnobacterium sp.
CAATGGGACCTACAGGGCTCGAACCTGTGACCCTCTGCTTGTAAGGCAGATGCTCTCCCAGCTGAGCTAAGATCCCACGTTCGTCGCTGGCTGTTACCAGCGACTTTGTTAGTATACCTTGTACAAAGGCAAAAGTCAACAACTTTTTTCCATATTTTTTAAATTTTCATTTATCTCCTCTTCCGATTCTAGCACAGGCTTTTGAAGGAGCATCGGTTCTTCCTCTTTATAGTTTCTTGCTGTCGCATAAACACCTATTGCACAAATGGCATCAACGAATGGAATAAGACTTCCAATAATCAAGCAAACTCTAGAAGCCTTTGATAAATGTCCAAATCGATATAACATGTTAATAGCTTTGATGGTATAACATGCGGATATCAGTATCGTATCAAATACTAGCGCTATAATCACTCCTATAAGCACCATGATTATCATACTATATAGAACCGTCCCCAAGATATAACCATAGAACTCATCTTGCATTGGTATTGCTTCAAGAAACTTCTGGTGTCCAGAATTCATTCCACCGACTTGTACAATCCACAAACACAACACTATGATTGGTATATATGTATTTTTTTGTACCATCCCCCAAAAAGCAAGCTTATTACACTCACCATTTTCTTTATAGATAATACTTCCAATAATGGCAAGAATCATCATTATCGTTCCAGCAGACGAAACAAAACCAACCAAAATTCGTGCAATATTAAGATAAAAAGCATTATCCAACACATTTCCAATGAAATAACCGATAAGCACTATCAACACTTGAATATAGAACCATGTTGCACCCAATATTGGAAACACAACCCTCCAATCCCTTTTCATAACCTTCCTCCTCCAGAATGCCATTTTTTGATATTCCCCATCCTTCTATTTTAATAATTGTTCAACAACTCTTACGGTATCTGCTGCATCCTTGGCGTAGGCATCTGCTCCAATTTCCATAGCGAAGTCTTCGGTAATACAAGCACCGCCAATGACAATCTTGGCTGTGCAGCCACGTTCCTTACACGCATCCACTACATCCTGCATACGCATCATTGTGGTTGTCATAAGAGCAGACAAACCGATGACTGCTGCATGTTCACGCATAGCGGTTTCGACAATCACCTCCGGCGGAACATCCTTTCCAAGGTCAATCACAGGATAACCATAGTTCTTTAGCATAAGAACAACCAGGTTCTTACCTATATCATGAATGTCGCCTTTTACCGTAGCAATCACAATGGTTGGAAGCGACTCCCCGCTTTCGCGTTTTTCCAACATTGGTTCTAGATAATCAATTGCCATTTTCATAGTATTCGCGCTGCGGATAAGCTGTGGTAAGAAGTATTTATTATCGTTGAACAGCTGCCCCACCTCATTAATTGCCGGAATCAAGTATTCGTTGATAATGGTCTTCGCTTTTGTTCCAAGCTCCACCTCTGCTTTTACTGTGTCTAAAATCACATTTCCGTTGCCTTTTACCACATCACGGAAAATCTGGTGATGGTCGTCATTCGCGTCGTCCTGTATACGGTTCATTTTTTCTATATAATTCACGTCTGCGTTTGGATGATGTAATAACATATCTGCAGCAAACATGGCATTCATCAGCTGCTCCTGGCATGGATTTGCAATTGCCATTGTAAGGCCCTTCGCCATTGCCATAGTAAGGAATGTCGCATTGACAGTTCCACGCTCCGGTAATCCAAAGGAAATGTTGGATAAACCACAAATGGTTGGAAGCCTTCGCTCATTCTTACAATAGGTAATGGTATCAAAGCATTCCACACCTGCTGCCACATTTGCACCAACAGTTGTCACAAGTCCGTCTACAATAATGTCTTCATGTGTCAAACCATGCTCCATGGCTTTTGCATATATTTGCTCCAACACCTCCTGCTTCTCTTCGGCACTATCCGGAAGTCCCTTATCCGAAAGCGGAAGCAGTATAAACATTGCGCCATATTTCTTGGCTAGTGCAAGCATTGCATCACATTTTGCAGCCTCGAGAGAAATCGAGTTAATCAGTGCTCGTCCCGGATAAATACGAAGTGCTTCTTCCATAACATCAATATGGCTGGTATCCAAAACTAATGGGGCGTCTACTGTAGAAGAAACCTCATAAATAACCTCCTTTGTCATGGCAAGCTCATCAATGCCGCTCATACCGGTATTGATATCCAAAAGCGCTGCACCCCCAGCCTCCTGTTCCATGGCAAATCGGCGTACCATATCCAGCTTTCCTTCGCGAAGCTCTGCCTGAAGTGCTTTCTTACCGGTAGGGTTGATTCGCTCGCCTACAACGAGGAAATTGCCATCCAAATCTACTTCTATCAGTTTTCGCTCAGAGGTTAGTACTCTTCTATGTTTTTTCAGCGGTTGTTTTATTGACATTCCCTTAACAGCAGAAGCAAGTGCCGCAATATGCGCCGGAGTGGTTCCACAGCAACCACCCACAAGAGAGGCTCCTGCTTCAATCAACTTCTTGCCGGTTCTTGCAAATTCTTCCGGAGACATGCGGTACACAGTTTCCATACCATCTAACTCCGGAAGCCCTGCATTTGGCTTTGCAATCAGTGGTACTGTGGCATACTCTGCCATTTTTTCCACAATAGGAATCATGCCCTCCGGACCGGTAGAACAGTTGACACCAACCGCATCTACGCCAAGGGATTGTAAGACGTTGATTGCAACCTCTGGTGGTGTTCCATAGAGAGTTCTTCCATCCTCATTGTAGGTAAGGGTTGCCATGATTGGCAAATCGCATTCCTCACGAATGGCAAGCACTGCCGCACGACATTCCTGCATAGACATCATGGTTTCTACAACGATAAGATCTACGCCTGCTTCCACGAGATAATGCACCTGCTCCTTATACACATCGACAAAGGTTTCAAATGGCACATCCCCTACCGGATATGGAATCTGTCCGGTCATTGTAATATCTCCGGCTATCAATGCCTTATCCCCAACTGCACGCTTGGATAAAGCCACCAATTCTTTGTTTAATTCTTCTATTCTTCCTTCCAGACCATACTCTGCCAGCTTGATACGGTTTGCGCCGAAGGTAGGCGCGTACACAAGCTGTGCACCAGCCTGTACATATTCCTGCTGAATGGCAGCTACCACATCCGGGTGTGCCAGTGCCCATTCTTCTGTACAAGCATCTACCGGCATACCTGCCTTCATGAGTCCTGTACCCATAGCTCCGTCTAAAATAATTGGACCATTTTCAATTAACACATTAAATTCTGATTTAGTCATACAATACCCCTATTGCCTATTCAAAAATAAATGCACATTTATCTGGCAAATTTATTACTTTTCCTATATAATAACCTATTGTTTAAGGAAAGTAAAAGATTTTCTAATTAGAAATCACGAGGAAATAGATATGACAGAAATCAAATTGGTTGCTTTGGACTTAGACGGAACACTGTTTAATTCCAAGGGAGAGATTACAGAACCAACAAAGAAAGAAATCAAACGAATCTCAGATGCAGGTGTGCATGTGGTTCTTTCTACGGGAAGACCATACAATGGCGTTCCATTTGAACAGATAGAGGGAACAGGTATTGATTACGCGATTACGACAAATGGCGCAGCCATCTATCAGATTTCTACGAACACCTGCATATATGAAAGCTGCATGGATTTTTCCATTACCGGGCCTATTTTAGAATATCTGTTAAGTAAAGAGATTCATATTGATACGTACATTGATGGAGAGGGCTTTACACCTATCCGTTGCCGCGAGAATCTAGACCAGCTGCCATTTAAGCCAGCGATGAAAAAATACATCCGTGCCACAAGAACTCCTGTAGAGGATTTGTATAACTATGTAAAAGACTGCGGAAAAAACGTTCAGAAAATGACCTTGAACTTCTATCCACAGCCAGACGGAACCCGACTCCATCGCGAGGAGGTTCGCATCTTCTTAGAATCCAATCCGGAAATTGAAGCTGTTTGTGGTGGCTTTTGCAATTTGGAATTTAGTAAAGCAGGTGTCAACAAGGGCGAAGGTTTGAAGCACTTAGCTGCTTTGCTTGGCATCTCAAGCTTACAAACCATGGCAATCGGTGATTCCGGCAATGACCTTTCCATTATCCATGCTGCGGGGATTGGTGTCGCAATGGAAAATGCCTCTGACGATATCAAAGAGGCATCTGACTACATCACCACCTCGAATGAGGCGGATGGTGTTGCCGTAGCAATTGCACATTTTATTCCGTAACCCACTTCTTATAGCGGATGCAATAGCTATTGCATGCCTGCCCGCAACAATGCAACAGACTTTTTTAATACGTCTATGGTTTTATCCACATCCCGTCGGGTAGTATCTCTGCCCATGGTAAAACGGATGGTGCCATAGGCGTATTCCTTTGGAACACCAATTGCTTCGATTACGTGAGAAATATTCGTGACGCCTGAACTGCACGCAGAGCCTGCCGACGCATATATTCCTTCCTCTTCCAGTAGTACCAATAACGCTGTTGCCATAACATCTTTAAAGGAAAAATTCAAATTCCCCGGGAGTCTTTTATCCGGATGTCCATTCAGCATCACATCTGGTATTTCGTTTAGTACTCTTCTTGCAAAATATTTTCGGAGAGCGATTAATTCCTTTGTTCTATGACTCATTTCCTGGGTCGCAATCGTCAAAGCCTTTGCCATTCCTACAATACCAGCTACATTTTCTGTGCCGGCACGTTTTCCCATTTCCTGCGCGCCACCGTGTATAAAGGAAGGTAATTCCACCCCATCTCTCACATACAAAAATCCCACGCCCTTCGGTCCATGAAATTTGTGAGCACTGGCACTCATCATGTCAATTGGCATACGGTGCACAGCAATTGGAAGCTGACCAACCGCCTGTACTGCATCCGTATGAAAAATAATGTTCTTTTTTCTTGCAAGCTTTCCAATTTCTTCCACTGGCTGCAATGTACCAATCTCATTATTTCCATACATAATAGATATCAGCGTCACCCGATTTGACCTATCCTTGCTAAACTCGCTATCACGAATCACCCTTTCTAACTGGTTGACAGATACAATACCCTCACGATTGGTATCCAAATACGTAACCCTATAATCCAGCTCCTCCAAAAACTGACAGGAGTGTAATACTGCATGATGCTCTATCTTAGACGTGATAATGTGCTTTCCCAGATGCTTTCGCTCTCCAGCTGTATTTTTTATTGCCCAGTTATCTGACTCACTTCCTCCTGATGTAAAAAATATTTCACCAGGGCTTGCCATTATGCTTGCTGCAACCTGTTCTCGCGCAAGCTCAATCGCCTTTCTAGCGTCAAGTCCTATATCATACGTTGTGGATGCATTCCCATATCTCTTAATGAAATAGGGTTCCATGGCATAAGTTACTTCCGGAAGCATTTCTGTCGTAGCAGCATGATCCAAATAGATTCTATTGCTCATATATTGCTCCTCTCCACATATACTATTAATAAAGCCCTCTATGGAGGTATTCACCATTTTAAGTCAAATAAAAAAACACCCCTTAATCTTAGGAACTGTCCTTCTAACAGGCGCAGGTATCATAAGCAGAATTCTGGGCTTCTTTTATAGAATATTCCTATCTCGCACCATTGGTGCTAGTGGACTAGGCTTATATCAGTTGATTTTTCCTGTTTTCAGCCTGTGCCTGGCAATCTCCTCCAGCGGTATCCAAACTGCTATATCCCGGTTTGTAGCAGCAGAAAAAGATGGAAAAAAATATCTATTTAGTGGCTTATCTATTTCTGTATTCCTTTCCGTATTATTTTCTGTCGTAATCTATTTTCTAGCACCATGGATTGCGTCAGATGTATTAAAGGAACCTCGTGTAGAAGAGCTATTACAGGTCATGGTGTACGCCCTTGTTCCAGCGTGTATTCACTCCTGCTTCAATGGATATTACTTTGGAAAAAAGAATTCTACAATTCCTTCTGCCTGCCAGATTGCGGAGCAGCTTGCCAGAGTGTTTGGAACGCTGATTATTTATCAGGTACTCCTCGGACAAAATCTTCCACTGGAGCCGATTCATGCCGTTTGGGGATTGGTAATTAGTGAGTTAGTGGGATTACTTGTGAATATGACCGCCTATTTTGGAACAGAGATGCATGATGACAAGCTACATGCTAAGGATTTACAAGATACGCTTGCGGCTTTAACCGCTATGGCTTTACCACTTAGTCTCAATCATATTCTCATGACCCTAAGCCATAGCATTGAAGACCTGCTGATTCCCCGGCAACTAGTGACATATGGTTATACAGCCGACGAAGCACTTAGCCACTTTGGAATCTTAACGGGCATGGCAATGTCTGTAATTTTTTTCCCGGCTGTCATTACCAATTCCTTCTCCGTACTATTGCTGCCACGCATCTCAGAAGCAAAAGCACAAGGTGACAATCATCTGGTTTTGGATACCATAAAGGGAGCCCTCTGTTGCGGCATTGCATTAGGCTCTCTTTGTACATTTATTTTCCTGCTTACATCCGAATGGATTGGTATACATATTTTTGACAACACACTTGCCGGATTTTATGTGCAAATTCTTAGTATTTTATGTCCATTTATGTATACTTCCAGCCTTCTTAACAGCATTGTAAACGGACTTGGATATGCCGGCATGACTCTCATCTGCAATCTGGTCGGCTGTGCCATCCGCATTGCTGCCATCTGGTTCTTTATACCGACCTATGGAATGTATGCGTACATTGTGGGAATGATTTTGTCACATGTAGTGGTAATGGTGGAGCTGATAGGAGTAGTAATCATCAAATGCAGAAATATAAGATGATAATTGCGCCAAACAGGAGATAAAAAAAGCGATATTGCAAGTAAACTTGCATATCGTTCTTTTCTTGAAAGTTTGCGTTTAGTCAAGTAGGCTCGAAACGACTGCTTCGCAGTCTGACAGCTACAAAGTAGCTGTGTTTCTCGCTTTTGGCGCGAGCGCCAAACACGAGCTAAAAAAAGAACGAGCCTGCAAATAAATTTGCATCTCGTTCCTTTTCTATCTCTACTTGACTAAACGCGTGATAAATACTCACCGGTTCTAGTATCAATCTTAATTACGTTGCCGATTTCAACGAATAATGGAACCATAACCTTTGCTCCTGTTTCAACGATAGCAGGTTTTGTTGCACCTGTTGCTGTATCGCCCTTGAAGCCTGGTTCTGTATCTGTAATCTCAAGTTCTACGAACAATGGTGGTTCAACTGCAAATACGTTGCCATTGTGTGAACAAACCTTACACATTTCATTCTCTTTTACGAATTTAAGTGCATCGCCTACAGAGTCTCTTGTTAATGCAATCTGTTCGTATGTTTCTACATCCATGAAGTTGTAGAAATCATCATCGCCATAAAGATACTGCATATCTTTTCTGTCGATACGAGCCTGTGGACATTTTTCTGTTGGACGGAAACTTGTTTCTACAATACCG
>CAYMYV010000113.1:0-7354 GCA_964394775.1 uncultured Lachnobacterium sp.
CATATCCTACATCCACCTCATACAACTTACTTGCGCCATTTTGAAGCATACAATCGGTAAATCCGCCTGTGGATGCACCAATATCCATACATACCTTTCCATCCAAAGTAATGCCGAAATGTGTCATTGCTTTTTCTAATTTCAAGCCCCCACGGCTTACGTATTTTAATGTGTTGCCGTGAATTTCAATGACACAATCGTCCGAAAACATGGTTCCGGCTTTATCTTCACGATTGTTATTTACAAATACATTCCCTTCCATAATCATGGTCTTTGCTTTTTCTCTCGATGGTGCAAGACCACGATTCACCAATAAGATATCTAAACGTTCTTTCATACAATCCTCTTTTATTTCAAAAGTTCTATCACCTTATCATATATGGTATCTTCATCAATTCCAATTTCTTTTTTTAAGATTGATACATTGCCATGCTCTACATAAGCATCTGGAATTGCCACAATGTGCACCTGTATATCCAAATTGTTCTCTTTTACATAAGAAGATACATGTTCTCCAAATCCACCACTGATTACATTTTCTTCCAATGTAATCAAAAGCTTATGGTCCTGTTCTAATGAATCCACCATGGCTTTATCAAACGGTGCTGCAAAACGGGCATTAATAAGTGTTGCCTCAATTCCCTGCACCTCTAAACGAGCTATGACTTTTTCTGCGGTTTGTACCATACTTCCCAGCGCCAAAAAAGCAACCTTAGAACCCTTTTTGATTATCTCGCTCTTACCATATTCAATTGGATTTCTATATTCCTTCAAGCCTTCATAAGCAGTACCTCTTGGGTAACGCACTGCAATCGGTGTATCAAAGCTCACCGCAAATTTCATCATGTCTGCCAATTCATACTTATTCTTTGGAGCCATGACAGTCATATTTGGAATGGAGGAAAGATAAGAGATATCAAAAATACCCTGATGAGTTTCTCCATCGCTGCCTACTAAGCCCGCTCTGTCTATTGCAAATACTACCGGCAAATTCTGAATACATACGTCATGCAGCATCTGGTCATAGGCTCTCTGCAAAAATGAGGAATAAACCGCAAATACTGGTTTTAGTCCTGCCTTTGCCAGTCCTGCCGCAAAGGTTACTGCATGCTGCTCTGCTATTCCGACATCATAGAATCTATTTGGATATTCCCTGGAGAATTTAGCCAAGCCTGTCCCATCTGCCATTGCAGCTGTAATCGCCACAAGCTTTGGATTCTTTTCCGCCAGTCTGCACATGGAGGCAGAAATAATATCCGTATAAGATGCTTTTTCCTTCTTTTTGAGAGGTAAACCGGTCTTAATATCAAAAGGGTCTGCTCCATGGAAACGGGATGGATTCCTCTCTGCCGGCTCATATCCTGCACCCTTTTGTGTCATCACATGTACAAGCACCGGTCCGTCCACACGTTTGGCTTCGTTAAACACACGAACCATTTCCTTGATATTACTACCATCCACAGGACCTAAGTAGATAATTCCCATTTCTTCAAAAAACATACCTGGAATAAACAGCTGTTTAATACTGCTCTTGGCATTTCGAATGTTCCTAACTGCTTTTTCACCAAAAACAGGAACTTTGTTTAAGGTATTTAAAACACCATTTTTCAAGTCACGATATGCATCTGCAGTACGGAAATTTGCCAGGTATTTACTCATTCCACCGACGTTCTCTGATATGGACATATTATTATCGTTTAATACAATAATGAAATTTGTATCCAACTGTGACGCATTATTTAATGCTTCATATGCCATACCACCAGTCAATGCACCATCTCCAATAACAGAGACTACATGATAGTCTTCCCCTGTGATTTGCCTTGCAGCAGCAAGACCTAATCCGGCAGAAATAGATGTTGAGCTGTGTCCTGTATTAAAGCAATCGCTATCACTTTCATTCGTCTTTGGGAAACCACTCATTCCTCCATATTGACGCAGAGAAATAAAGCCTTCCTTTCTTCCGGTAAGAATCTTATGGGTATAAGACTGATGTCCTACGTCCCATATAATCTTATCCTCCGGTAAGGAAAATGCCAGATGAAGCGCCATTGTCAGCTCTACAACACCCAAATTAGATGCCAGATGACCTCCGGTTACGGAGATACTTTCCAAAAGGAACTGGCGGATTTCCTGTTTCAGAACTTCCAATTCTTCTTCTGATAAGTTTTTAATGTCATTTTCCTTCTGTATACGTTCAAGTATCATGATAATACCTCAAATTGTCATTATTTTTCTCTGTGAATTAAGTACAATACCACTTCACTTAAAAATTCACTTTGTACAGCGAGACCATTCATAAGTGCTACTGCTTCTTCCGACAGCTTCGCAACTTCTGCCTGTGCTGCTTCCAACCCAACAAGTGTCACATATGTCACCTTATTGTTTTTTTCATCACTTCCGATTGGCTTGCCCAATACCTCCATGGTACTGGTCACATCTAATATATCATCCTGTATCTGGAACGCAACTCCTACTTTGCGGCCAATTTGCTCTAAAGCGAGAATGTCTTCTTCCGGTGCTCCACCTAAAACGGCACCAATCATAAGAGATGCCTCTATCAGTGCTGCTGTTTTTAACAAATGGATATATTCCAAACGCGCTGTGGTAATCAAAGCTGCATCCATATTTTCTGTTTCAATATCCACAACCTGCCCACCAATCATTCCATATGCGCCAGCTTTTTTCGTCAAAATCTGTAATGCCTTTACTATTCTTACATTGCAAGGAGCATAGTCAAAGGCTGCCGCAGCTGTTTCAAATGCGTAATTTAATAATGCGTCTCCGGTAAGAATCCCCATTGCCTCACCATATACGGCATGCGTTGTTTTCTTACCCCGGCGATACTCGTCATTATCCATTGCCGGAAGATCATCATGAACAAGTGAATATGTATGAATCATTTCCATTGCTGCCATGAAGCTTTCAATGACAGCTCTTCCATTTTCACTTTCGCCGGATGCCGCATACATCCGGTAGGTTTCTTCCATTAGAATTGGACGAAGTCTTTTTCCACCAGCTAATAAGCTGTAATTCATAGCTTCATAGATGGTTTTCTGCAAGCCTTCCTCCTTTGGAAGATAATTGTCCATTATACTATGAAAACGCTTTGCACGCTCTGTCAGTTCTATACTAATGTTCATTAGAATTCCTCCAAGCTCCCATCTTCATTCATAACCATCATGGCCTTTTCGATTGTCTCAAGCATGGCATTGGCTTCTTTTATCTCTTCCAAGCCATTCTTGTAAAGCTCAAACGACATATCCAGTGATACATCCCCGGCTTCCATTTTTTCAATAATGTCTTCTATCTTTTCAAAACGTTCCTCAAGAGAAACTGTTTTCTGTTCACTCATTTTTGATAACCTCCGTTACAACAGCCTTTAAGCTACCATCCGTAACATGAATCGTAATTTTGTCCGATGGCTGTACCATGGAAACACTTTTTAGAGACTGTTCCTGTTCATTTTCCACATAAGCATATCCACTGCTGATTTTCTTAGCGGGGGAATATCCATCCAGCGTTCTAGCAAGAAGCATGAGATGATGCTTTTTCTCTGTCAGCGTACGCTTCATACACTCAAGCAGCTTTTCCTCAAGCTCAAGTAATCGTCTTCTGTTTTCATTCAATCGATTCTGTGGACTTAGGAATCTAAGCTTGGTTGCCTTATGTGCCAGCTGCTGTCGTACTAGACTGACATTCCGCTTCATGGAACGGTCCATCCGCACTCTCTGTTCCATTACCTTCTGCTTGGTAGCTGTATAATCAAACACGGCCAGTTCTGCCGCTGCAGATGGTGTTGGTGCACGCAAATCGGATACGAAGTCTGCAATTGTCCAATCTACCTCATGACCAACCGCTGAAATAATCGGCACACTACAATCAAAAATTGCCCGAGCAACGACTTCCTCGTTAAATGCCCATAAATCTTCAATGGAACCTCCACCACGCCCCACAATAATCACGTCAACACCATATTGCTCCAATGCCTGAATCCCGCGGACGATGCTTTCCTTGGCACCTGCTCCCTGTACCAGCGCAGGATACAAAATGAGTTGAACATACGGATTACGTCTGGATGCGATATTGCGAATATCCTGAATTGCCGCACCTGTTGGCGCGGTTACAATCCCTACTGTTTTGACATACTTTGGAATTGGACGCTTATATTCTGAAGCAAACATTCCCATCTCTTCCAATTCACGCTTTAGTGCTTCGAACTGAAGATAGAGATTTCCTTCTCCGTCCAATTCAATCTCTCTGGCATATATCTGATATTTGCCATCGCGCTCGTAGATTTCAACAGAACCGGTTACGATTACCTTGTCGCCTTCCTTCATCTGAAAATTCAGACCTCTTCTATATCCGGAAAACATAATCGCACTTAATGTCCCTGAGGTATCCTTCAACGTAAAATAAATATGTCCGCTAGAATGATATTTGCAGTTTGATACTTCCCCCTTCACACGAATCTGTCGAAGCAGAAAGTCTTCTGCAAACATATTTTTTATATAATTATTTACCTGACCTACAGAATATACATTCTTTATCATAGAAATTTCGCCAAAACCCCATTTACAAATGATGCTGAATCATCTGTTCCATATTTCTTTGCAAGCTCTACAGCTTCATTGATAGATACCTTTGCATCAATATCATCTTCATATTTCATCTCATAAACTGCAAGACGAATAATAGACAAATCTACCTTTGCCATACGTGAGGTCTTCCAGCCTGTCGCAACTTCATTGATTGCAGCATCAATTTCCGGAAGCCTTGCAATAATCTCATTACATTTATGATTCATATATTCAGAATCTTTGTCATTTAGATTCTCAATTTCTTCTGCAAATAATACCATCTGTTCCGGCATCTCCTCTTCTCCATGAAATTCCACACGGAAAAGCATCATAAAAACATTCTCTCTTAACTCTCTTCTTGTCATATAATAATTCCTCTCATA
The DNA here is from genome assembly GCA_964394775.1 of uncultured Lachnobacterium sp. Classification (GTDB taxonomy): domain Bacteria; phylum Bacillota; class Clostridia; order Lachnospirales; family Lachnospiraceae; genus Roseburia. The sequence continues at coordinate 4,964 of CAYMYV010000113.1, forward strand.
GGTTGTGTTCCTAGTACTGCACCGTAAAGAAAAGGATGCCGCACTCCGACATCCTTAATTATACTACAAATATGAACTTTTAAAAAGTACTAATTATTTGTCATATCAACACTTGCAACACGAACATTTACAACTGCAACAGTAAGTCCTGTCATGTTCTCAATGGCTGACTTCACTTTTTCCTGAACCTTTGCAGAAATCTCTGGAATTGCATATCCATATGCGATATTAAGAGCGACGTCAACCTTAATTTCTTCGTCGATAATCTCCACAAAAATACCCTTGGAAAGATTCTTCATTCCAAGCTTGCTAACGATTTCATTTGTGATGTTACCTGCCATTGAGCTAACACCCTCCACTTCAGTTGCAGCAAGTCCAGCAATAATAGTAACAACTTCTTCTGAAACTCTTACTTCACCACTTTCGTCTACTTTTATCTGAAATGTTTTATTTGATTCTGCCATAATAGTTACCTCCTAAGTAATATTCTTCAAACATTATAACAGATTATGCGTATTTTGGAAATAAAATAATCATAAAAAGAGTCCGAATTTTTTCGGACTCTTTTTCTTAAACTATACAGTCTGTTTCTTGGATACATATACCTGGAAGGAATCAGTTCCCATTAATGACTTACCCTCTGTAATTGTAACATTTTTATCTGTTATAACGTACTCAAGAGATACATTTTCTCCAACAACCGTATCCTGCATAAGTACACAGTTCTTAACCTTAGCGCCCTTTTTAATTTTAACCCCACGGAAAAGAATACTGTTCTCTACTTCACCTTCAATTACGCAACCATCTGCAGCCATGATATTCGATACCTTTGCACCCTTGATATATCTGGTTGGGTTGTCATCACGAATCTTGGTATAAATCTGACCCGGTCCGAAGAGTCCCTTTAGATTCTCCTCTTCAAGGAGCTTCATATTTTCATCGAAGTAACTCTTCATATCATAAATATATGAAACGTATCCTTCAAAGCAATATCCCTGAACATCTAACATATCAATCTGTGGAGCAATTACGTCTCTCTCAAAGCATGAGAATCCAAGAACAAATGCTTCATCAATTAAACGGATCAGAAGCTCACGTTCAATTACATAGATATTCATAGAGAAGTTTACTTCTCCCTCTCTCTTTGAGTTAACGAAAAGCTGTTTTACACGATTTCCTTCTAAGTCAAAGGTGTAATATAAGTCGCTGCTTGTTCCTAATGGCTTCTTAAAGCTTTCCGGAATCTCCTGCTTGCGATATACTGCTGTGATATCAGCGCCACTCTTTCTATGTGCATTTAATAATGCACGGAAATCAACGTTTGCCGCAAAGTTTGCGTCAGACATTACAACATATTTTTCCTTCTGTGAAACAAGGAAGGTCTTAATGCTCTCTAATGCTTCTACGCGGCCGTTGTAAACCTTAACATTCTTCTGTGCAAATGGTGGAATAATATTCAAACCACCTTTCTTACGTGCAAGGTCCCATTCACGACCAGAGCCAAGGTGATCCATCAGTGACTGGTAATTCTCACGTGCGATTAATGAAATATTATCAATACCCGCGCGCGCCATTCCTGAAATCAGGAAGTCAACCAGACGATAACGGCTTGCAAAAGGAATTGAAGCCATTAATCTTTCTGTAACAAGTTCCGGTACTAATCCATCGTAGCTGTTAGGAAAAATAATGCCCAACGCTTCATTATTATTGATTGATTTTAGCATTGTTCTTCTCCCTCCTTAACATCATTATATACCATAGCTTTCGGTCCAACCTTAGCATTTGCACCAATCTTAACTCCGGAAGCAACGTGTGCAACATCACCAATTCCGCCGCCTGCAGGAATTTCACCTACTACAGCATTCTCACCTACTTCTACATTTTCAGCGATGATACAATGCTTCACAACAGCACCAGCCTTTATTACTGTACCACCCATAACTACTGCATCTTCTACTACTGCACCTTCTTCTACGTTTACACCTGCGAAAAGGATAGAATGCTTTACAGTACCTTTAACGTCACAACCGTCTGTAATCATAGAGTTTTCTACTACTGCAGAAGGAGCAATTCTATGACCGGTCATACCACTGTTACGGCTGTAAATCTTCCAGTTCTCATCGAAAAGGTCGATACCACTGTTTTCAGGGTCGAGTACTTCCATATTTGCTTCCCAAAGAGAACCGATTGTTCCAACGTCTTTCCAATATCCGTCAAAACGATATGCATACATTCTGCGTTCGTCCTTTAAAAGGTTTGGAATAATGTTGTTACCAAAGTCATTTTCAGAATTTGGATCTGCTTCATCTTCAATAAGGTATTTTCTTAAAATATCCCAGTTAAAGATATAGATACCCATTGATGCAAGATTAGACTTAGGATTCTTTGGTT
>CAYMYV010000114.1:0-7201 GCA_964394775.1 uncultured Lachnobacterium sp.
TGGTGCCATCTTTTGTGCTTCCTTGAACAAATCTCTTACTCGGGAAGCACCTACACCTACGAACATTTCTACGAAATCAGAACCTGCCAACGAGAAAAATGGCACTCCTGCTTCTCCGGCCACTGCCTTCGCAAGGAGAGTTTTACCCGTTCCTGGAGGTCCTACAAGAAGCGCACCCTTTGGAAGCTTCGCACCAATCTCCTTATACTTATCAGGATTGTGCAGGAAATCTACCATTTCCTGTAAGGTTTCCTTGGCTTCGTCCTGACCGGCTACATCCTGGAAAGTCACTCCTGTAGTCTTTTCCACATATACCTTTGCGGTTGTTTTGCCAACGCCCATAGCGCCGCCACCCATACGCTTCATAAGGAAGCCGAATAAAATCCATAGAGCAACAATCGGAAGCACAAAGCTTAAAATGTTCAAAATCAATGCAGCTGTGTCATCCGGAACTGCAGAGGATACCTCTACCGGATCTCCGTTCTTGGTCTTCATTGTCTTTAATGCTTCAACCAATTCCGGGTCTTCGATATATCCTGTATAATAGGTTACCTCTTTCTTTGCATCATCCTCTACCAGAGTATAGTCAATCTCATAGGTGTCATAAACCACCGTTGCAACATTGCCTGCCTCTAGCTGTGCAAGGAACTCTGTATAGCTCGTTTCCTCAGAGCTCATACTGTTAAATCCGGTACTAAATAATGACATAATAAATAATGCCACTAAGGTAAACAGAATAAAAGATAGAACCGTCTGCCCATTCTTCTTTCCCGGTCCGTTTCCATTATTGTTGCCGTTATTATTATTGTTATTGTTTCCATTTCCACCGCCGTTATTTTCCGGCTCCTGTCCTGGATTATTATATTCCTTCAAGTTACTCATATTTCCTCCAATTTAATCTAACTGTACAATACCCTATTATATAGACTAGAGCCCATAAAATCAACATTTAGTCAATGAACTTTTCATGATTAATAATGAAATTTCTATAATCTTCTACATCTGATGGCGCACAACCTGGTATTCGTCACCGGATTTGTAGTATGGGCAGCTCTTGTAGCTGCTTTGGATAAAGCGTGCCATGTCGTCCTCATCCATGTTCACTGAACAGTAATAGCTCTCATCTTCTTCATCATATTCATTATATGCACAAAAATCACAACTTGTCTGCATAATTCCTCCTAACTCATCCGTTCTATACGAACTGATTACACTCTTTATTATATTCGTAATGTATTGTTTTTAATTTGGAAGTGATGTCCTCCTCTGAAATCATGTGCGCCTTCGCTAATTCTTCCAAGCTTTCATAATGGTCGCGAAGCTGTGTGTTTACTACACTAAGTAACATCACCGGGTCTTTTGGCAGGTTCATGGTTTCCTCCATCAAATTCTTATATATTTATTTTCGTATTGCTCTATTTTAGCATATACTCACATCAGGTGCAAAGTGATTCCTCCAAAAACGTGCACCTTGAGGCACACATGAAAAGCGGCTCCTTTTTAGGAGCCGCTTTTCGAGGAGTTTAGTTATGAAAATGTTTATAATAAAAAGGGAATGTTTGTAACGGAATGTCTTCCGTTTACAATTGTTAGTATATCCATAAAATGTGACAAGAATGTGTCCTTTTTAAAAAACATTTATAAAATTAAAAATTTTTTCTTTATAAAACTTTTATCTTTATAAATTCAAAGCGTCAAAAGCCACTCACAAAGCTGTATTTTCTTCTCATCTTCCAAACTATTCCAAAAGGTAACCCTTCCTGCTTCATTGGATGGATTAAGTAAATCTGCTTCGGCTAAGCGACGTTTCATCTCTCTGGCGGTTCCTTCTCCACCATCAAAAATAACTACATCCGAGCCTAAAATCTCCTGAATCATCTCTTTTGCAAACGGATAATGTGTACAGCCTAATACTGCTGCATCTACCGGATGCATGCGATATTCATACAACAGCTCTTCCAGATACTTTCGAAAATCATCACTATGCAAATCCCCACGCTCCACAAAATCCATAAGGCCCGGGCATGGTAATGGAATAATTTCTGCCTCTGCTTGATACTTCGCCATAAGCTTCTGGAATTTTTCTTCACGGATAGTCATTGGAGTTGCCATAACCAGGACACGTCCGCCCGGTTTTAACAAAGCTGCCGGCTTTACCGCTGGCTCAATGCCAACAATCGGAATATCCGGATACATCTGGCGAAGCACACGCACAGCTGCACTGGTAGCAGTATTGCAGGCTACCACCAAGCCCTTTGCCCCCTGCTCGAATAGATATTCTGCGGCAGCAATCGTGAGCTTCTGCACCTCATCCTTCGTTTTCATACCATAAGGTGCGTTCCTGGAATCGCCAAAATAGATATAATTTTCCTGTGGAAGAATTTTTACTAATTCTCTTAATACACTGATTCCGCCTACGCCTGAATCAAATACTGCGATAGGCTGCATTTTTTTTGACATAATATGCTCCTACTTCAAGAATCCGTTAATAATCTGCTCTTCAGCCTCTTCCTCTGTAAGTCCTAATGTCATCAATTTAATTAGCTGTTCCCCGGCGATTTTTCCAATCGCTGCTTCATGAATCAGACTTGCGTCAATATTTCCGGCAGTCAGCTGTGGACTGGCAGATACAATCGCCTTATCCATAATGATGGCATCACATTCGCTGTGTCCGGTGCAAGCACAATTTCCGTTGATATTCGAATAAAACTCCTGACGGGATTCATCCCTTGCAACCGAGCGGGATACTACGTTTGCGCTACAGCCATCGCCGTTTAAATCTACAGAAAAGTCAGTTCTTGCAAACTGTTTTCCATGGGTCATAATTTTCTCATGAACCTCAAGCGTTGCGCCCGCAGCCAAGTCGCCTCTTGTGATACGGTTGGTAGAATCGATTCCCTTAATCTGGGTTGTTTCCATCTCAAGCACTGCGCCTTCTTCCAAATGCACGATAGTCTCCGGGTTCATGACATTTTCCCCACTTCCATCGCCCTCTCCATAATGGCGTTCTACATATTTCACCTTGGCATTTTTCCCTAAATGAAATGTATGAACTCCATCATGCTTTGATGTATCAACACCGCAATTATGAATGCCGCAGCCTGCTACAATCGTAACATCTGCACCTTCTCCGATGTAAAAGTCATTGTACACCACTTCCTGCAAGCCGCTCTGGCTTAAAAGCACGGGAATGTGCACACTTTCATTTACGGTACCCGGTTTGATGATAATATCAATGCCGTCCTTGTCTTCTTTTTTTACAATATCAATATTCGCAGTTGTGTTGCGTCCCACACTTGTACCATTGGCGCGAATGTTATATGCGCCCTCCGGAACCTCGTGAAGGTCCGCAATCTGCGATAACAAATTTTTCTGTATTAAATCCATAATAACATTTTCCTCGTATCCATTCTCTTTGGCGAATTATTTCTCCATCTTGTCCGTCAGGCTCTTACATGAGGTGGCTGTATATAGAAGCGATGGCAAAATCTCTTCCTTTGTTCCCACCTTCTCAATTTCACCTGATGCAATTACAATAATCTTATCCGCAATGTTTAAGATTTTTTCCTGATGGGAAATAATAAGAATGGTCCCATGAATCTCATCCCGCATCTTCTCAAATACGCGGATTAAGCTATTAAAGCTCCAAAGGTCAATTCCTGCTTCCGGTTCATCAAAAATGGAAAGCTTCGTGCCTCTTGCCAAAATCATGGCAATTTCAATACGCTTTAGTTCTCCACCGGAAAGACTGTTATTAATCTCCCTGTCAATATAATCTCTCGCACACAAACCAACCTCAGAAAGAATCTGGCAGATTTCTGTGACGCTCATATTTTTTCCTGCGGCAATCGAAATCAGGTCCTTAACCGTAAGCCCCTTAAAATGTACCGGCTGCTGGAATGCAAAGCTTATGCCGGCCTTTGCGCGCTCTGTAATATTCAAATTCGTGATGTCTTCTCCATCTAAGAGAAGCTGCCCGCTGGTTGGAGATATAATACCCGCAATCATTTTAGCGAGTGTGGACTTCCCACCGCCGTTTGGTCCGGTGATTGCCACAAAATGCTCATCAATTGTCAGATTCACATTCTTTAAAATCTCTTTTTTCTCGTTGTCGACTTCGACCTCATAACATACATTTCTTAGCTCTAACATGTGTGTCTCCACTATCTTCTCACTTTATGTCCATTCTTCATGCAGACTGCATCTAAGTATTTTTCGTCTGGTTCAAAATAAATAAGCTCTAAGCCCTTTTCGCCCTTTACCACCATAACATATACCTTTGTATCCTTATTGCCCGACTGGTATTTTCTGATTTTTGCAGTAGAATCATTCTCGTATTTATATACACTTGGGTCCCCGCTTGGTGCAATTGACATTACCTCTGACATCTTATGGCCAGGAAGCTTTTTACGTCTTGACTTATTGATAATCTTGGCGAATCTCACATCCTCATCAAAGAAGGAATATTCAAACTCAAGCTTTCTTGTAAGGAAAAAATATCCCAACAGGAAGCCGAATACTGCTGTAGGGAAGAAAAAGTACAATCCTACTACCAATGCCAATACGGATAGAATACCCATAACAATAGAAAATACTCCAAAAAACGTCATATATGCCGGTTTTTTCTTTTCAACTAATACATAAACTTCATACATCAATCTTTACTCCTATCTGTAAAACTTTTTGCGTTTTTTCGCGCATACGCTTGGATTATAGCATATCTCTATGGATTTTTCTACCATCTTCCATTACAATAAAATTAAAGTTTGGTAAAATATCGAGGTGACGTATGAATTTTCATTTTTCCAAAGAGGAATTATCTGATTTCAAAAACAATGCCAAAAGAGAGTGGGCTCTGACCAATGGTATCGGTGGCTATGCCGGAGGTTCTGTTATCGGAAGCCTTGGGCGCACGCATCAGGGGTATCTCATTGCCAGCCTGCATCCACCGGTGGAACGCTATTTGGTTCTTAGCAAAACCAACGAAACGATTTGTGTCGGAGATACCCTTTATCACCTAGAGGCTTCTCAGCACGCCGGCGAAGAAATGGACATCACGCCGGTGAGCGCGAATGAAGTACCTGACGTTTACAAAGCGCCTGACACCGTTTCTGTTGCATCCGATTTTGTTCCCAGACAGCCCGTTTATACCGAGGGACAGAGATATCTTACTTCCTTTGATTATGACGGAAATGTTCATTTTGTTTACCAGGCAGGCGGTATTACTCTAGAAAAACACATTGCGCTTGTGCAGGGAGAAAACAAAGCAGCCATCGCCTACCGTATTACTAACAATGGCGATTCCGCGCAGCTACTTATCACACCTCTTATGAATTATAGAGAACACAACGGCAGCAGTACCTGCGAGAGCCTTCGCTTTAACAAAATGGTTTTGTCCGATGCTTGTGGCTTTCTGTTAGTTCCGGAAGCCAATCCAAATGTAAGTATTGTGTTAAGCGTGAGTGAAGGAACGCTCCATCCTTCTGCCGAATTATTTGACACCGACTTACAGTTTGCCACAGAGGTAGAAAATGAGGTGCCGGGACTAGACACCTGCTACACACCATACCAGATTGCGCTTGATATTCCAGCCGGGTGTACTAAGGAAGTGTCCTTAGCTTGTTATGTAGAGGTGGAAGATACTTTTGGGGATACCGGCTCGACCTTGGGCAAAATATCTTCTGATGTAGCACCTGCTAAGAACACCTTGAATGTGATACCTCTTTCATCCCATGCCGCATTTGATCTTTTGGATGCAAATAATGAATTTTTTAGGGAACTGATTAATACAGCCGATTGCAAGGATGAATTCTCAGAAATCCTTACCCTTGCGGCTAACCAATTCTTGTCCTACCGCGAATCCACCGGGCTTACCACTGTTCTTGCCGGTCTCCCATGGTTTACTGACTGGGGCAGAGACACGATGATTGCATTTACCGGCTTGGTACTATCCACTGGCCGTTTTGATAAAGCGGAGGAGATTCTGCTTACCTTTGCAAAATATGTAGACCACGGAATGGTTCCAAATATGTTCCCTGACAACGGACAGGACCCCCTCTATAATACGGTCGACGCATCCTTGTGGTATTTTTATGCGGTAGATAAATATTTATCCTATAACAGCACCGAAAGGGCATATGATTTTATTCAACAAAACATCTATCCGGCGCTAAAGGAAATTATTCTCGCCTATAAGAAAGGCACCCTCTTCTCCATCTACATGGATGAAGATGGCCTCATTCACGCCGGGAGCGGCACCGACCAGGTGACCTGGATGGATGTCCGTGTTGGGGACTGGGTAGTAACTCCCCGCCATGGAAAGCCTGTGGAAATCAATGCACTCTGGTATAATGCACTTAAGGTTATGGAGAAGCTTTCTGCACGCTTTGATGCTTCTGCTGAGATTGGTTCTAGTGCTGCTACATTAAACAATACCGATACCGTGCCAGAAAAAATCACCTACAGTCAGTTAGCCGAAAAAGTGAAGCTGTCCTTCTGCGAAAAATTCTGGAATGAAGCCGATGGCTGTCTTTACGATGTGGTAAGTGAGGACGGCGGCGATTCTTCGATTCGCCCAAACCAGATATATGCGGTTTCTCTTCCATATACCATGTTGGATTCTGCAAAAGCAAAAAAAGTCGTTGATGTGGTAAAAGAGAAATTGTTTGTTGGTGTAGGACTTCGTTCCCTTGACCCAGCACACGAGGATTATCACCCAATCTACGTCGGTTCTCTTCCAAAGCGTGACGCTGCTTATCATCAGGGAACTGCCTGGGGCTTTCTCCTTGGTGGCTTCATTACTGCCTATACCAAGGTTTATGGTCCATCCGCAGACACTGCCGCGAAAACACTTGCAATGCTTACTCCGGTAAAAGAACACCTTCGCAACAACTGTGTAGGCTCCATCTGTGAAATCTTTGATGGCGATGCGCCACACAATGGACGGGGCTGCTACGCTCAGGCCTGGAGTGTTGGAGAAACCCTAAGATGTTATACAGAGGACATTCTGCCATATTTAACTAAATCATAAACTTCACGGGGCTGCCGCAAAATCCTTATGGTCCAAGCGGCGCCCCTCTCTTTATGCCCTTCTACAGACCACTCTACGAATTTAGGACAGAATATTAGAATTTCTTAGAGAAGACGTCTTGCTGGAAGTTTTTTGTCTTCTGTCAGTGAACATCTGCGGGGGATATGTATG
>CAYMYV010000115.1:0-7166 GCA_964394775.1 uncultured Lachnobacterium sp.
AATGATTCACAATGTATTTGACTTTGGTGATTCGTTAGCAAAAGAGGTTATGGTGCCTCGAATTGATATGTCTTTTGTTCAGGTTGATTCTTCCTATGAGGAATTAATCGACCTTTTCCGTGAAGATAAATTCACCCGACTTCCGGTATATGAGGAGTCTACCGATAATGTAATCGGTATCATCAATATGAAGGACCTCCTCTTAGTGGAAGACAGAGAGAATTTCATCGTTCGTGATATTATTCGTGAACCATATTTTACCTATGAACACAAGAATACCTCGGACTTATTTATTGAAATGCGTAAATCTTCCATCTCTCTTGCAATCGTATTAGATGAGTATGGAGTAACTGCCGGTCTTGTTACCTTAGAAGACCTCTTAGAGGAAATCGTTGGCGAGATTCGCGATGAATACGATACGGATGAAGTAGATGCTATCATGAAATTAAGCGACCGTGAATTCATGGTTCAGGGCGCAACTAATCTGGATGATGTCAGTGACGAATTGGGCGTCAAATTCTCTTCAGATGATTATGATACCATCGGCGGATATTGTCTGGAATTATTAGACCATCTTCCTCAAAAAAATGAAATTGTATACACCGAGAATGGAATCCTGTTAAAAATTGAGGAGGTTGATAAGAATCGTATTGAACGTATCTATATCAAGCTTCCGGATAAAGCAGCTGAAGCTTAAATTTATAGCACACTCCACAAGGCGCACAAAAACGAGACTGTCGCACAACCATATGGTTTGCGACAAGCCTCGTTTTTTAATTACTTATTCATGAATAATTCTTCCAGAATACTGCGATATTCTGTATTAACTCTCCACAAGGAATCCTGCCACAGGCCGCCGTCATCCTCTGTAATCCACGCTCCGCTACTGCTCTTAAAATACTTATGACTGATAAAGCGTACCTTTCCGAGCACCTCCTCTTCCTCATAAACTCTGGCATCTACAATGTGAATTGTCACCCGAAGCTTTGTGGAATTTCCGGCACTATCCTTCGCCTGGAAGGTTTCCGTTACATATCCCTCCTGCTGAAAGGTCGTAAAATCCAAAGGACTGTAATCTATTACACAAAAGGAATTATAGGCATGCTTTCCATAAGCAATCTCTCCGTCCTCCACATCCGTCGCATAGGCTTGTTTGCCTAGCCATTCCTCTGTGATAGAGCCGTTTCTGGCATCCGTAAGGGACACATAGAGATCCGTTCCATGAATTTCCGGCGGATTGTCCCATATCGCATAGAGCGTAATTGTTGCATGATTATCAAATCCAAGATTTAATTCTTCTACAAGCTCTGCAATCTTCACCTGCTCTCCACAAGCATACTCCACATAAGTATCCCCCTCGTAGAGGCTCCAGCCTGCCAATGCGGAGCCCTCTTTGGAAAACCCCGCACTTGGAAGCGTTAATGTTTCTGTATAATCCATGGTGGAGCTCGTGATTGCGCCGGTTCCTCCGTTGCTGTTATAGCAAATCACATAATCATTGGGATACCAGACTACATACAGACTTACACTTGGTACATATCTGTCAATCCATTCTGTCGTAATAGGCTCCTTCGTAATATACATTGGCTCCACAGCCGCTCGGTTGGTGTTCCATCCAATCTGCGTATATCCTTCCCTGACCCATCCCACATCCCGCAAAGTGGTTGTAGCTACATGGCTGTAGCCATACGTCTTTCTTACCACGGTATAATCCTGCTCACTCCAATTGCGGTAATAGCTTACCTGCACCATATGATATGTAGCGTTGGCAGTCATGCTGATATCCTGATTGTATATCGTAAATTCATATGACTCGTAGAGAGAGTTTTTGGAACCCGTCCATCCGGAAAACTTATATCCGTCCTTTACAACCGCATTGATTGTGACGACGGAGCCATAGCAATATTTCCCGGCCCCCGATACACTCTCAATTCCTGTACCACAGGTTAGCTTAACCTCGTAAAACAGGCCCGTCACCGTCTTATTAAAATAGCTCTGTAGATTGACCTTAGATGATGCCGACCAATTTTTGGCATTTACAATTCCTTCGTAGGTGGTATACACAGTTCCCCATGTCTTGCCACCATCCTCAATTCCACCCTGAGGTACATCATTAAGCTTTACAATCATGCAGGCATCAAAGAGAATCTCACAGTTTGCAGTCTCAAGCGCATTCCGGGATTTCTGAGACATCGCACCCTTTAGTTTCGGAAGCGGACAGGAATATAGCATATATTCGTAACCATTGATAATCTGTGAATCTACAAGAGATAAATAATCTCCTCCTAAAGCAAAATATAACGTTTCCAGAGTGTTGCCCGTTCCATCCCTAATCGTAATTTTCCACCCCACCGTTCCGTACCTTGTGCTTGAGGAAGACTTCGGTCCCTTGGTTCCATAATATATGATTCCTTTGTTATCCGCTCCTGTTTGAAAAATCATATCACCCCCGTAGGTCTCAAAGAAATCATATGCATTGGAAAAGGTATCTGCCCTGACCTCCATTGGTGGCATAATTCCTATGCCAAGACACACCATGCACACTATTGCAAATATTTTTACCAGCCTGAATTCTCTATTCAGATATTGCCACATATACTGTATCCTCCCATACCGTTCCAATTTCTTCTAGTGGCACATCAGCTGCCACTCCTTCGGCCTGCCAGCCAATGTACCCGCTTTCCGGAAGCTTTGGCATAGGGCAGACTTCCCCCTGCAACAATTGATATTCCTTATAGACCTCTCCCTCTACCAGAAACTGCACCGTCACCATCTGTTTTTCCGGATTTCGTTTCTCTACAATTGCAGTCTTCTCACAGCTAAGGATTTTGGTCTTTCCATTGAATTGCTGATAGCTTTCCTCCACCCTGACACTTATGATACCCTTTTGCATATCAAATGCCTGTATCTGCACAAGAACATCTGCATCTTCTCCCAGACTCTCCTCAATCTCATTAATAAGATTCTGTTGAAGCTCCGACAGCTCCGCTTCCCCATAACCATTCAAATAATAATTTTCCAGAGTTACTTCTACTATTCTGGCAAGATTATTCTCCAATTCATTCTTGCGGGTTTGTGTAGAAAGGACCGAAAAGCCTATCGTAATGGTATAAAAGATTATTAGCATCCCTACCATACTTAAAATCACGTGCTTCATGCAAGCTCCTCCTCATTTACCATTAGCTTCACAATCACATTCCTACAACGACCGTTACCCGCACAAACCGATGCCTGCACCCAGTATACTCCCGACTCTGTAGCGTAAATCTTAGTTCCATCACCGGATACTTCTATGGCTCCATCTGTTACCCCCGCGCTCCAGCCGGAGAGAATCGTTATCGGTACAGCATTACCGTCCTCATCAACTGCTGTAACATACTCTGATACCGGCACCCATTCCTTTGCCACACCGGCATAATGATTCACAATGGTAATATCCGGCAGCTTCACATTCATATATGTATCAAATGCATTCTCCTCACTACCCTTACCATCTTCTTCGGACAAGATTACCTGCACCATTTCTCCCAGGATTTGAGGCATGCCTTCTGTTCCCCGATAGGAAACATGATAAAAAAGCCCCATAATCACAATTGCTATAATGGCTGCAATCATCGCTCCTCCATACTGTTCCATCACCCGTTTCATATTTTTCACCTCCTGCTACATCGCCTGCAGCACCAGATGAAATCCCAGGATTATGGCCTCTCCAATCATCACCAGGACAATGCTGATTCCATATTCTTCAATAATTTGTTCCATAATTCCTCCTTATCTGGCATATCCGATTAGCTGCTGTGTCTGATTAAGATGAAAAAATGCCAATTCTATCGGATATGTCAGCGTTACCTCTGCCATATATACATCACTCAAATCCGAAGGCACGGAGCTTTCGCTCCCACATATAATGATTTCATCCCTCTTTTGATACAGCTTTACTTCCAACTCATATCCACTATCCTCAGCAGCAACAAATGCGTCTTTTACAACGGAATATGTATAATCACTGTTTTCCAGCTCATCAATAATTACCGCATGCAAATTCTGCGCATATATCGTTTGGAAAAAAACGCCTAATATTCCCGTCGCAGAAGACATCATAAACAGCAGCACAAATATGCCTGTAAAAGCTTTCATAATCTGACTCATAGCGTCCTCCTATATCACCGGTGTCTGCACAAACTGAAGCATCAGCACCACCATATCTACCACCAGCTTAAAGGAGGCAGTCAGCACCGGAATTAAAAACAATACATACAATCCGGCTGCTGATTTTTTCAGCTTCTCAGACTCTGTAATGTCTAACATCTCCAGGTTTTTCTCCACCAATTCACTCATCTGCTTGTCCGCATTCCCACTATTTCCAATAGACAACGAGAATAGAATTCCCATTGCAGAGTGAATCTCCGAAATCGCAAATTCCTGTAAGAACTCATGATAAGGCTCCGATGACTCCGGTTGCAGCTCCAGTCTCTCTGTTAAGAGATATAATTCCTTACGAAGCACCCCCGGTACATATTCTCTGGATTTTTGCAATGCCACCTGTACATTCTCGCTCTGTAGCAGCAGCACCAAGTCCAACAGCCAGTTTGGAAATGCGTACTTGATTTCTGCTGTCAGGGTCTTTTCCAAAAGGCCACGACCGATACGGTGTTGATTAATAAACACAAGCGTGAGCACCAGGCACAGCACCACAATCCATCCGTTGCCAAAGAAAAATGCCAGCACAGTCGCTGCCAAGCCAATCGTACCGAGAATGCGGGAGTTCTTCTTTTCTTTGACTAAGTCATAATTCCGGAAATTCTCCATCTTCGTAACATAATATTCATCATCCTCGCCAAGCTGCAGCTGTACCCAGTCCTCTGCCAAATACTTCTGTCCGCGGTAAATCACAATATCATCCACAAGAATTACGAGAAAAGCGAAAATCTGCAAAAGCCAGTTTCCGCTAATATCCATATCCATAACGGGAAGATAAATGATGACACCACAGATAATAAGCGAAGCGATTACAGACAAAACCACATCCGTAAACTGTTTTTTTCGTTCTGCAATCGCAGCCTTTATCCGCTTCTCCCAACGACTCTTGTCCGCCAGCAGAAGTGAGATTGGTCGCTCGATTTCTCCGCCGTAATATTCCACGTGTGTCATAAATTTATGGACATCACGAATTCTTTTACACGGATACTCCTTGTCAATCATGTGCAGTGCTTCCTTTAACACCTCCACGTCATCAAAGGTCATAAGCATAAAATCATGCGCCTTATCTGCCAGCGCCTTCATTCTGCCTTCCGGCAGTGTTTGACATACGTCGCGCACTGCCAGTTCTACTTTTTCCTCTTTTACAAAGGCATAGAGAATCGTATCCAAATATAACGACACCTCAAAAAATCGCTGCTGATTCTCCTTCGACAGCTGCTGTATTTTGCGATGCTTTGGTATCATAAAGAAGGCCAAAATTGCCAGAGCTAACATCATCCAATAATTGAGCTTGAGAAGCACATGCAGAAAATAAATAATAATAAAAGCAATAAAGTATATCATTCTACACCTCCTAAACTACCGCCTTTGTGTCCAGAAGATATTCTTCTAACCACTCACATTGGAAAGGCTGCTCAATCCCTGCCCGACGGAAAATGCGAAGCACTGCCTCTGGCAGCTCTGTAAGAATACATACTCCATCAAACACTACCATCTCCGTGCGATTTTCCCCTTTTTCACGGATATAAAAGCAAATCTGATCCAGATAACGACGTGCAATCCCATCCTCACAAGCGCGCTTTCGTACCAGGACTCCTACATCCAGAGCCTGAAAAATATCATTTTCCATACGGTCCGCATCTGCGCGATTCTCAAGCATATTTAAAATTCTGTCCGGCACATTTCTCACATCATCCGTATGAAGGGTGGTCATGCCACGAACGCCTGTAGACCAGCTCTCGAGCAAATATTTCACTTCCTTCGAACGTGCTTCTGACAGCATAATCCACTTCGGGTTTAGGCGCAGACTGGATTTGATGGCATCTGCATAACCAAAGGTATCCTCGCTCACCTTCATCTCAATGCAATCCTTCCCCGGATTGGTTTTGCCATAACGAATCTCCAGCGTGTCCTCAATGGTAATAACCCGTTCATTGGCGGGAATAAACTGGGAAAAGAACTTCACACATTCCGTCTTCCCAATTCCGGGCATTCCGCAAAAGGTCAGGTTCATATGACTCTGCACACAATTAATAAGCAGTGACATAACCTCTTTGGAACAAAAGCCCTCCTTCAATGCAGTTTCTGCAGTAAGTCGAATCACCGGAGGCGTTTTTCGAATACTGATACTTCTTCCGGAACGTGCCACCGACTCATGCAGAATTGTCACACGAAGCTCACTGGTCTCTGCCTCAAGCTCCGGATTTCGCTTATTAAACTGGCGACTAACCACATTGGCAATTCTCTGGGTAAACTGCTCCACAAATGCAGGCGTAATATTCTCGTCCACATACTGCTGATTCACCCGATACCGCTCGTTAAAAACATTGGTAAGCCATACCTCTTTGCCATTGTAATCAATGTCCGTAATATCCTGATTGGCAACATATTTCCAAAGGGGGCCAAAATATTCTCTCCCTAATTCCATAGTGTCACCTCTTACGTAGGTGAGCCAAAGGTCACACCAGCCTCATTCAAAAAGTTCTCAATTAACTCTGTGAATGCGGAACCGATAATACCATTCTCTCCGGTTCCAATAATTGCGGAAATAACCGCAATCAGCGATAAAATCGCAATAATTGTAACAATAACTCCACCATACTCCTGAAATACTTCTTTCATATCTTTTCCTTTCTCCGCATCAAAAATAGCGGTCCCAAAATTGATATGCAGGACTTTATAAAAAAATATGTTATTGGGTAATACCGAGAAGCTCGGCATTGACTTTCGTGTCCTGCATGGTTTTGCAAAACACTCAAAGATTTTTTAAAAAAGACAATATCATTATATCGAGAAAATATCTATTTGTAAACTACTTTTTGCATCTTTTCTGATACCCGCAAAAAAGCGTCATCCTGACGCTTGCAAGTTCGTAAGCGAACTTGGGATTTGATGCGTCTGACGACGCAATTTCCTATAAGGATTAGGGTGTCAAAAGGTGCTTTCTAAAACTTAAATTGGCAAAT
>CAYMYV010000116.1:0-6995 GCA_964394775.1 uncultured Lachnobacterium sp.
GCCGAATCCATCACTAAATCTACATATCCTCTTGCCGCTGCTGACATAATATTAGACTGTAAGCTATCATATTCATCAGCCTTTTGTTTTAATTCCTCAGCTGAAGCTTCCGGATACATAATCTTAGCAGCCATAGAAGAATCCATCATACCAACCTTAGCATCAGCCCATGCATAAACAAGGTCTGCGCCTAAAGCCTTTGAATTCATAATTGAGTAAGCACTTCCAAATGCCTGTCCTGTGATAAGGTTTACTTTTGCACAGGTTGCGCTAGAAAGCGCATATGTAAATGTTGCAAGAGCCTTTGCCAGCTTCTTCTCTGCGCACTTACAGTTGCTGAAGCCTTTTACATTTGTAAGTGTAAGCACCGGAATTCCAAAAGCATCACAGAAATTAACAAAATCAGCTGCTTTTTCACATCCATTTACAGTAAGAACGACTTCACCATTCTCTCTTGGAGCGTTGGCAACAGCACCCACTGTCATACCATTTAATTTCACAAAGCCTGTTACCATATTCTTTGCGAATCCGGCCTTTGTCTCAAAGAACACATTATTATCAGAGATTTCAGATAATGTATATCTTGGGTCAGCTGCATTCAAATTCTGGCAAACACGGTTCAAATCATCTTCACAGTCATCTGTGTATACATCGCTCTCGCAATTCAAAGGAAGCATTGTGATAAGCTCACGCATACCGGTGATAATTTCATCTTCGCTTCCTACCATGTCGATACATCCATTTTCCGCCGCCTGGAATGTGGCACAAGAAGTATCGCATTTGTCAACGCTGTTTCCAGCAACTGCATCCGGAGAGTTGATAAACATCTTTCCTTTATTTTCCATAAAAGCGAAATCGCAAAGAGCAGGAACTACAGAAAGCCCCCCACCACAGTTACCAAAGATTCCACAAAGCTGTGGAACAAGGCCTGAAGCAGCTACTTGCTTCGCATAAATCTGCCCAAAGCTTTCTAAAGCATCAACAGATTCCTGAAGACGGATACCTCCACAATCAATAAGCCCGATTACCGGAGCGCCCATTTTCATTGCCATGTCATATACATTCGCAATTTTCTTGGCGTGCATTTCTCCAATTGTACCGTTTAATACGGAAGCATCCTGGCTGTAAACAAATACAAGGCTGCCATTTACTAATCCGTGTCCGGTAATTACACCATCGGAAGGTGCTTTTGCCTCTGCAAGATTAAAATCTGTGCTACGTGCTGTTACGAGAGAACCGATTTCCATGAAGCTGTTCTCATCGACTAACTTGGAAATGCGTTGCATTGCCAAGCTTGGATTAATAGTACTCATTTTACGACCTCCATTTAAAAAAAATCCAAATTTCGCTAAATACATTATAGTACAAGCACCAAATATTTACAAGCCTACTTCGTCAAGAAATTGTCAAAAAATGCATGTATACAACTTCAATAATTCTTTCTAACGACCACTCTGTCGAATTTTCTTCAGCAACAAGCGGAATCTGCTCAAGCAATATGTCCTCCAAATACAAATTACACAGACCTAACACCTGTCCTTCTTCGATTGGTTGTTCAGTATCTGCATATAGAATAATTTCTTTTTCAACCTCTTCCCCCTCTTTTAATAACACAGCAAGCTCTGTACTTTTTCCCGATACCGGCATTGTCATTGTCTGATTCAAATCCAAGAAATCCCAATCACCTACAGCAGCATCAAACAACAGTTCCTCTTGTATCACTTCTTCTGTATATATTTTTTTCTCATAGTTTTCCATACCATAATTTAACAGCTTTGTTGCATCCTTCCATTTATAGGTCTTATTGTTCGGCCAGCCACAGGCCAAGAGCGCAATACAGAAGCGTTCTCCATCACGCTCGAATGCCGCCACATAACAATACCCTGCTTTTGAAGTAAATCCTGTTTTTCCTGATAATACTCCATCCATTTGATCCAAGAAGCTGTTTCGATTTACAAAGGAATAGCTCTTTCCATTGGAGCTTCCGCTATAATTTCTCGTCTGAGTAATCTCCAAAAATGTTTCTTTCATAGGCGATTCCCATACACAATACGCCATGATTGTACATAAATCCTGAGCGGTTGTGTGATGAAATTGTGTATCCACTTCCTTGTCTAAGCCATTTGGCGTGATAAAATAAGTATCCTTACAGCCAATCTCAAGCGCTTTCTCATTCATCAGCTTTGCAAATTCTTCTACACTGCCTGCTACGTGTTCTGCAATCGCCACCGCACAATCATTATAAGATTCCAGCATCAAGGCATATAACATATCCTTTAGCGGATACGTTTCCCCCTCCTTCATCCCAAGCCTTACCTTCGGTTGCGCTGCCGCATTACCAGAGATAGAAACCATTTCATCAAGTCCACAATTTTCTAAGGTAACAATACAGGTCAAAATTTTCGTTGTACTGGCATTTGCCATTGGGTCTGTTTCATTCTTTCCCATTAACACACGTCCTGTGTCTGCATCTGTCAATGCATAGCTTCCCGAATACATACTTAATGTATCCTCGGCTAATATTTGTGTCGGAAAAATAGACGTTATTAATACCGAACAAATAACAAATAATATAATACCGCGTTTTCTTCTAAAAAAAATAATCATATATATTCCACCCTTTCATGAAATATATATGATTATCCAGCTTGTCTTATATCTTAAATATCTATTGTAACATTCATTTCTGCTTCCGCTTCCTGTTTAAACTCTTCCAACTGTACTGGGTTTAAAACCGGAAGGTTATCAATTGAATTAACACCAAAGCTTCTTAAAAACTCTTCTGTTGTTCCAAATAGAAGCGGTCTTCCCGGAGCATCTAATCTTCCCAGCTCACATACAAGATTGTATTCTACCAGCTTGCTTACTGCATGATCACAGGATACGCCTCGAATTTTCTCAATCTCTGCCTTTGTAACCGGCTGTTTGTATGCGATGATAGATAATGTCTCGAGCAATACATCTGTAAGCACTCGATGCTTCGGCTGTTTTGCAATCTTAATGAGATATTCGTACATATCTGATTTGGTACACATCTGATATGCACCATCCAATTCCATAATGGCAACACCTCTATCAGAGTTGTTCCATTCATCCATCATCTCTTCTAAAATATTCTTTGTTTCTTTTTTATCTAATTCAATTACCTCAGCAATTTTAGAAAGCTCCACAGACTCACCCATGGTAAACAAAATTGCCTCAATAATTGCACGATAGTTCTTTTCCATTCTTCACCTCTACGCAGCAATCTTGGATTCGATTTTGATATCGTCAAAAATATGCTCCTGGGAAATATATATCTTACCCATCTTCATTAACTCTAATATAGCAAGAAATGTAACGATAATCTCCACTTTACCACTCTGTGATTCCAACAAATCACGGAAGCTAAAGTGCCTATGATGCAAAGCATAATCTTCCAGGTATTCCATCTTCTCTTCCAGAGAAACTTCTTCTTTTTCAATCTTGCCAAACTTGGAACGAACCGGATCGATTTTATCCACCTGCTTCTTCATGATACTCTTGAAAATCTCGTTCAATTTTGCAAGTGTTACATCTGAAATCAGTTCCTCCATATTGATTGGCTCTTCATATGCGAGAACCTCTTTAGGAATGGTTGGTTCCTTAAACATCACGCGACTGGCATCCATCTGAAGATCCTTCAGCTCGTAAGCCATACATTTGTACATCTTATATTCCAGCAATTGCTGAACCAATTCCTTTCTTGGGTCTTCTTCCTCTTCCTCATCCTCTCCTGTTGATGGAAGAAGCATTTTGGACTTGATATCAATCAACGTTGCCGCCATAACCAGAAATTCACTTAGGATATTCAAGTCACGGCGCTTCATCTCTTCAATATACTCCATATACTGATTGGTAATCTCTACAATTGGAATATCATAAATATTTACTTTATTTTTATCCAGCAGATGCAAAAGCAAATCCAGCGGTCCTTCAAACACCTGCAATTTTACAGTCATATCCATATCAATTTCCTCAAATTACACATTTGGTCGCTAAGTTAGTATACTTGGATATGGTATAAATTTCAAGCATAAAACATAGAATTTCATAGTTTTTACAGGAGTGGAGAAAACAGACGTAACACACTTAAAACAAGGTGGAAGAAGAAGTTTTTATTTTCACACTCTTCCAGAGAAATTTGTCTGCTGACTTCAAAGGTCTTAAGTGCATCCTTTTTCACCTGCATCACGCAATCCGTTTTATATAGAAGTGTTCCACATTCAAAATGCAAATAAAGACTTCTAAAATCCATGTTTATCGTTCCAACCGATGCATACTCATCATCCACCACAAAACATTTTGAATGAATAAAGCCTGGTGTATACTGATATATCTTAACACCACCGCGAATTAATTCTTCATAATTCGCCTGTGTGACTAAAAACACCAGCTTCTTATCCGGAATCGCAGGTGTTACAATTCGTACATCCACTCCGCTCTTCGCTGCATTTGTAAGTGCAGTAACCAGCTCCTCACCAATAATCAGATATGGTGTAAAGATATAGACATACTTATGAGCATTGTTAATTAAATTCAAATACACTGCTTCTCCAATACAGTTTCTATCAAGTGGACAGTCCCCAAATGGCTGGACAAATCCCTTGTCAGCCTCTATTAGAGCCTGGTTATCACTGGAAGTTACTTTGTACTTTGTGTAATCCTCAGTTCCCCTGGTAACACAACTCCACATTTCCAAAAACATTGAAGTAAAGCTCCATACACAGTCACCTGTCAGACGCACTGCCGCATCCTTCCAATATCCAAATCGTTCAACCTCATTGATATACTCATCAGCAAGGTTTAATCCGCCCGTATATGCTATTTCTCCATCTATCACGAGGATTTTTCGATGGTCACGATTGTTCATGATAATTGACAGAAATGGACGAAGTGGATTAAAGCAGGCACAATGAATTCCCTTCTTCTGCAATGTCTTATAGTATTTTGGCGGAAGCTTATCCACACAGCCCATATCATCATAGATTAAGCGAATCTGTACACCCTCTTTAGCCTTCTGCTCTAATATATCTATGATAGAATTGAGCATCTTGCCAGGTTCCATAATAAAAAACTCAATAAAAATGAAACTCTTAGCATTTCTCAAATCCTCCAGCATATCCGGAAAAGCTTCTTCGCCGACCGAATAGTACTTAGAATCCTTTTCCATATATACCGGATATCTACCTGCATTACGAATGTAAGCAGACTGTCTTGCCGCAACCGCATCCGTATCCTTTAAATGCTGCTCAACCTGTTCATCACTTGTTCGAAGAGGAGCCATGACATCATTGATATTAAGCACGTATTCTCGAACCTTCTTCGTCATCTCAGAACGACCAAACAGGAAATAACATGGCACACCTATAATAGGCAAAAACAATATCAAAAACACCCATGACAATTTGTTATAGCTCTTGCTATGCTTATATACAACATAAAGTGCGCAAAGAACCGAAATACTACGTAAAAATACATTGAATACAGGATTGATTTCCGCAGCCTCATAGAGGGTATATACAATCCATCCCATCTGTAACAAAATAATAATTGCTGTTAAAAACAGTCTGCTAAATAACCTATTTAATACTTTCTTCATCTTATAGTGCCTCCACGCTATATTTTATAGCATTTCGATTAGTTTATCAACATCAAGTATTCCCCATGCACAATTTTTTTCACTTATGGATTTCACGGAATCGTATAACATTAGTTTCATTTCTACCGGTGTTGTTTGTGGTCTTTTCTCTAGTGCCAATGCCATAGCCCCACTAACAACAGGGGCTGACATCGACGTACCACTTTTTCTTATATAGTCGTTATCATAATTCGATAGGCTAAGAATGCTCGTTCCCGGCGCAAGAATCTCAGGTTTTACAATACAGCAGCTGGTTGGTCCCCTTCCTCCATACCCTTTTCCTTTAGAAATCTGACTATCCCAATCATCACTAGAGCCAACCGTGATAACCTTTCTTGAAATCCCCGGTACTGTCACCGAATTTTCTTCCGGCCCATTGTTTCCTGCAGCCGTTATCACAATTACACCCAAATCCCATAATTCTTCTAATTTTTCCATGAGTAACAGTTGCAATTTCGCATCTGCATTTGGCACATACCCCATTGAAAAGTTTAAAATCCGAATATTGTATTCTTTACAATTTTCTATCAGCCAATCCAAGGCATGTACTGCACTTTGTGTTCTGCCATCTCCGTTTTTTCCTAATATTTTAAATACCAAAACCTCTGCATTCGGTGCCATTCCACTTACCTTTCCACACATAATCCCTGCAATGTGGGTTCCATGCCCATTATCATCATAGCAATTCTGTCTCCCATTTACGTAATCCGAAAAAAAAATTATATTTTCACGAACATCCTGATGCATATACACACCTGTATCGAGCAATGCAATTCTAATCCCTCTTCCGGTGTATCCCAATCGGTAAACTCGATTCGCATTTACTATCTGTTTTACTCTGTCCATAACTCTCCAATTCAGTTTCATTTATTCTAAGATATTCCAAATGCAAATCCTTCGTGTTTCCTATAAAGAAAAAGAGACTACATTGTCTGTAGTCTCCTCATAACTCTTATTCGTTTTCTGCCGGAACGTCTTTGATTGAGAAGCTGATTCTTCCCATCTTATCTTTTCCAAGACAGATACATTTTACTTTATCGCCAAGTGTAAGAACATCTTCTACATGGTTGATTCTTTCTTTTGCAATCTTAGAAATGTGAACCATTCCTTCTTTGCCAGGAGCGAATTCTACGAATGCACCGAATTCCTTGATGCTTGTTACAACACCGCTGAAAATCTGACCTTCTTCGAAGTCTGTTGTAATTGTTTTAATCATATCGATTGCTTTAAAAATCTCTGTCTTGTCTGTTCCACATACAGATACGGCACCATCATCTGTGATATCAATCTTAACGCCTGTACGAGCGATGATTTCGTTGATTGTCTTACCCTTCTG
>CAYMYV010000117.1:0-6947 GCA_964394775.1 uncultured Lachnobacterium sp.
TTCAAAACGTTTTTTCAAAGCACTTAGAAAAACTTATGTTTGAAATACGTGTCGGAAAATGAACTGTATTTGTGCAATTTGTCAAACATAATTTGTAGATACACCTTTTGACACCCGAATCCTTATAGGAAATTGCGTCGTCAGAATGACACTTTTTGGTAAGTAAAGAGAAGGAGACGAAAATGGTAATTAAGAGCGTAAATTTGGAAACGGTATGTGGTATCACCAGTACATTTCCGGATAACCCACATGCAGAGGTGGCATTTGCAGGAAAATCCAATGTTGGAAAATCGTCACTCATCAATGCACTTATGAATCGTAAGGCATTGGCACGTACTTCCTCTCAGCCGGGGAAAACACAGACCATTAACTTTTATAACGTAAATGATGCAATGTATCTGGTAGACCTTCCGGGCTACGGATATGCCAATGCAAATGTAGAAATCAAAGCAAAATGGGGTAAGATGATTGAAAAATATCTTCATACCTCCCAGAAGTTAAAAGCAGTGTTCCTACTTATTGATATTCGTCATCAGCCATCTGACAACGACTGTCTCATGTATGAATGGATGGTAGAGCAGGGCTTTGCGCCGATTATCATTGCAACCAAGGTGGATAAGATTAGCCGTGGTGCAGTTGCAAAGCAGCTTCAGCTGATTGCAGATACCTTGCATGTGGAGCCGGATACCATTATGATTCCTTTTTCTGCGGAAACAAAGCAGGGAAGAGAGGACATCTGGGAATTGATTGATTCCCTGGTATTGCCAGAGAGCGAAACGAAAGGAGTAGCTGAGGATTCGTTAGAGGAAGCTGCAAGGACGGATTCCGGTGCGCAGAACACCTCAGTATCCAATGACCAGAAAGCTTCGGAAAAGCAGCGTAAACCACGTTGGAAAGCAACCGGCAAGGAAACCGCAAAGAAAACCAAGAAGCTTCAGGAAAAGAAGGCTGCAAAGCAGTCAAAATCCGGTAACAGAAGTAGTAAAAAAAGATAAAGAAAAGAAATGAAATGAAAAATAAGTATGTATTTGTACTCGTTATGCTGTTGTCGATTCTGATTATAAGCTTCGGATTTACGAGCATCTATGTGAGTCGGAATCAGACCACAGAGGACGATGATTTGGTAGTGGTAACCTCTTTTTATCCGATGTATATCGCAGCAATGAATGTGATTGAGGATACCCAGGGGGTTGTTTTAAAAAATTTAAGTGAACCTCAGACCGGATGTCTGCATGATTTTCAGCTGACTCCGGAGGACATGAAGCTATTGTCTACTGCGGATGTGTTTATTATCAATGGCGGTGGAATTGAATCCTTTATGGAGGAGATTGCTGCCCATTATCCGGACCTTGTGGTGATTGACGCCTGTGAAGGTATTGAGCTGTTGAGTGAGGACGACGCTCACGACTTTGAGAATGAGACTGACCATGACCATAGCCATGAGGAAAATGCGCATGCATGGATGAGTGTAGAGCTTCATCGCAAGCAGGTGGAGAATATCGCAAGCGGCTTGGCAGATGCAGATGCAAAGAATTCTGCAAGTTTTCTTGCAAATCAGAAGGCTTATGATGCAAAATTAGCGGAGCTTCAGAAGGAGCAGGAGACCATCAAAGAGTATTTAGTGGATTCCTATGTTGCACCAATCATCTTATTACACGCTTCTTATGAATATGTGGCGTCGGATTATAAGCTGGAGGTTGCTTATTGCATGGATTTAGACGAAGAACGTCAGGTTAGCGCCGGAGAGGTGGCAGAGATAATAGACGTTATTTGGCAGGAGCAGGTGCAAATGATTTTTGCAGAACGCTTATATGGTGAATCAATGTGTGAAATGATAAAAAAAGAGATAGATGTAACAGTGGTTTACCTTGATCCGCTTACGCGCGGAGAATACAATGCAGATAGCTACCTTGTGGGGATGAAAGATAATATGGAACGCATCATGGCTGCCATGACAAACGAATTGACAGGTATAAAATAACGATAGAAAGGAGACACAGCATGCGAAAAATCATAGAAACCTGCGGGTTTCATTGTATTAAAATCAACCATCTGGGTGTAAGCTTTGGTGAACAGGTGGTTTTAAAGGATGTAAATCTGCATATTCATTGTGGCTCCTTAAATGCCATTATTGGTAGAAACGGAGCTGGAAAATCCACGTTGATTCGTGCAATTTTACAGGATGTGCCAAGTGAGGGAACCATTGAATATCGTGATACCAAGAATGGTAAGATGAAGGAGCTTAAGATTGGATATGTTCCTCAGAATATTAATATTGAGAAAAATACCCCGGTGAGTGTATATGACCTGATTGCAAGCTATGAATATCACTATCCGGTGTTTTTGCCTAAGAATAAACGAATTTATGAAGAGATTCAGAAGAATCTGGAGGTGTTCGAGGCGGCAGAGCTGATTGATAAACAGGTCTGCAATCTGTCAGGAGGACAGCTTCAGAGGGTACTTCTGACCATGGCGATTATGGATAAACCGAAGCTTTTGCTGTTGGATGAGCCGGTATCAGGAATTGATAAAACGGGTATGGACCTTTTTTATAAGACCATGGACTACCTAAAGAGCCATTATGATTTGGCGATTATCCTAATCTCACACGATTTGGATTATGTGAAGAAATATGCAGACCACGTGGTGCTGCTTGACCAGACAGTTGTGAAGCAGGGAACGGTCAAGGAAGTATTTGAAAGCCCGGAATTTGCAAGCGTTTTCGCAACAGAGACTGGCGAAAAATGGATAAAGGAGGGCAAGAAAAATGGTTGATTGGACCTCCTGGCTGGATTATGGGTTTATGAGAAATGCACTCCTTGCGGTGCTTATTATTACTCCATTGTTTGGACTTCTCGGAACTATGATTGTAAACAAGAAGATGGCGTATTTTTCGGATGCGCTGGGGCATTCGGCACTGACCGGTATTGCAGTTGGTGTGGTATGCGGCATGCAGGACACCACCGTTTCCATGGTGATTTTTGCAGTAGTATTTGCCTTGCTACTGAATAAAATCAGCAGCAGTAATGTGGCATCTACAGACACGATTATTTCAGTATTTTCGTCCTGCTCCGTAGCAATTGGCCTGGCAATTTTGTCCGCAGGCGGAAATTTCAGCAAGTATTCTGCAATTCTTGTCGGTGATATCTTAAGTATTACACAGACAGAGATTGGATACCTGATGATTATTTTTGCGGTGACGATTCTGTTTTGGACCTTTGGCTTTAATTATCTCAATGCCATCTGTATCCACAGAACTGTAGCAAAAAGCAAGCAGATTCCAGTGAAGCTTATGGATAATCTGTTTGCTGTGCTGGTAGCATTAATCGTTATGCTTTCGATTAAGTGGGTGGGAATTTTGATTATCAATGCGCTGCTGATTTTACCAGCCGCAGCTGCGCGAAATATCTCAAATAACATGAGAGAATACCATCTGTTTTCCCTGATATTTTCTATGTTTTCGGGTGTAGTCGGATTGATTGTTTCGTACTATACCAATGTGGCAACCGGACCGATGATTGTAATTTTGGCATCGGTTATCTACTTTGCGACATATATTTATGGAAGAAAAAACAAATAGAACAAAATAAACCCCAGCAAATAGCAATGCTATCGCCGGGGTTTATTGATTAGCAACCGAAGTTAAAGATATTGCAAAGAGTATTTTTATTTGTCTTAGCTAAGTACTATGGAATTGTTACAATTCTGTAATATTTTCGCGATAGGAGGTTTCTGGAAAAAAATCATAAATTCTTAAGGTTTTTTAAATATATATTTATTGCTTTTTACCCCCATGTATGCCACAATTTTACCATACTTATGAGAGGAGATTTCGAAAATGTTAGAAACATTGCATTTGACGAAGGTCTATAAAACCAAGGGTGGTGCAGATGTAAAAGCCCTTGATGATGTCAGCATCCGGTTTCCGGAAAAAGGAATGGTATTTTTACTTGGAAGGAGTGGCAGTGGTAAATCAACCCTATTAAATGTGTGTGGCGGACTCGACTCACCTACAGGTGGTGCCATTATTGTAAAGGGAAGAAGCAGTAATGCCTTCAGCCAGAGCGATTTTGACAGCTATCGAAATACGTTTGTAGGATTTATTTTTCAGGAATATAACATTTTAAATGAATTTACCGTAGAAGATAATATCGCACTTGCCTTGGAATTACAGGGAAAACCAAAGGATAAGAGGGTGATTGCAGAGCTCTTAGAGCAGGTGGATTTGACCGGATATGCCAAGCGTAAGCCAAATACCTTGTCCGGTGGTCAGAAGCAGCGTATTGCAATTGCCCGTGCGTTAGTGAAATCTCCGGAAATCATTATGGCAGATGAGCCGACGGGCGCACTTGATTCTGCAACAGGTAAGCAGGTCTTTGATACCTTAAAGAAGCTGTCAAAGGACAAGCTTGTTATCGTTGTATCCCATGACCGTGATTTTGCAGAAACCTATGGAGACCGAATTATCGAATTAAAGGACGGCAAGGTGCTGTCTGATGTGACGAAAACAGAGGAACAGCAGCAGGCAATTAGCGAAAATATAAGTGTTGTTGGTGCGACTCTTTGTGTGAAAAAGGGTGCAGAGCTTACAGAAGAGGATTTTGCGGAAATTAGGAATTTCTTAAGCCAGGCAGCTTCAGATGTGATTATTGCAGGTGGCGAGCAGGAGGTAAAAAGCTTCAAGAAAGCCAATCATATCAAGGAAAACGGCGAGCAGGAGGTGTTTAGAAATTCAGAGGAAATACCGGTGGAAAGCAGACAATATCGTCCGGAAGAGAGCCGTTTTATTCGTTCTAAATTGCCAATTCGCCATGCGATTAAGATTGGTTTATCTGGCATGAAGACGAAGCCGGTTCGTCTGATATTTACGATTTTGTTATGTACGGTTGCATTTATTTTCTTTGGATTGCTATCAACCATGACCTTCTATGATAGCGAAGCAACCTTTAAGGAATCCTTACAGGATTCAAACTACTCTATTGTGCAGATGGGAAAGGTGTACAATATCCATGAAATCTGGCACTATGGAGATGACGAATATGAATATGATTATTCCTCATATACACGTTTTACAGAGGCAGAATTGGAGCAATATGCCCAAAGCTTTGGTGAGAATGCCTTTGGTGGTGTGAGCACATGGGGAAGTCTGAATGTGCAGTCAAGAAACATATTATACTGGGTAAGTGAAATTAGATGTCTGGCATATTTGCAGGAGGATAATGCACTTCGTGCAGATATCAATGGAAGATATCCGGAAAAGGATGATGAAATCTGTATTTCCTCCTATACCGCAGAGGTACTCTTTAACTGTAAGGTATATGATAGAAACACGGGAAGCATTCTTGAACTGTCAAAGCCGGAGGATATCATCGGCAAGAAAATCACTCTGGATGGCGTGGATTATACGGTTGTTGGTATCTTAAACAGTGGCGAGATTTCACCAAAATACGAGGCCTTAAAGGAATCGGATGGAACAGATTACCAGCTGTATAGCAGCATGTACTATGAATTGCAGGATGGGCTGCATCTGGTTGCTTTTGTGACAGAGAATTGTGTCGCAAATGCAGAAAGTTATTATAGCTATTATGGAATGGATGATTTTAGCAATAAACGTATGGTGACATCCGTGGGAATCGGAACCGGAAATACATATGTGTTCCCGGAATGGAGTAATGCAGGATATTCTTCCTATGCGAAGTATGCCTCCACAGCTGAGATACTCCCACTTGTTTCAGGAAAGACAGAGCCGGGGAACAATGACGTTATTGTGTCACAAAGCATGTTTTGTGAACTGTTGATGGAGCTGTATTGGGATGACACAGATATCTCTACACTTGCGAGTCAGATATACAATGGCGGCGTAGAATATATAGATAAGTCGACCAATGAATGGAACTTCCGTGAATTTACAGAGGAGGAAGCCGTACAGAAGCTGCAGGAGCTCATTGCTGAGGTTGCTAAGAAAAACGAGCAGTTGACCTTAGGAGTAAAGCTCTTTGATGATTATGAGCAGTATCAGATTGGCGAGGTGTACGAATATGCCATTATCGGTGTATGGTATGATGGAGAATTCTATTCAAACAAATTGCTTTTTGCAGATAGTGTAGCAGAGGAGCTTTGGAGCATACAGAAGCAATATATCAAGTATTACTCTGAATTCACAAGCACTTATGTAGAGCCGGCGGATGCAATCTACGAAACCATATTCCTGCCATATAATCATTCTGACGAACAGACCAATCAGCTGTGGAAAATCTACGAGAATAAAGATTATGCAGAGGATGGAAGCAAGAGTATTTTGACAAGTGCTTTGATTAGCAATCTGGAAACGGTGGATAGCTTAATTGATGAATTGTCTAAGGTATTCTTCTGGGTAGGACTTGTATTAGCAGTATTTGCGGCGCTATTGTTGTCGAACTTCATCTCTGTATCTATTTCATACAAGAAACGTGAAATTGGTATTTTACGAGCAGTTGGTGCGAGAAGTATTGACGTATTCAAGATTTTCTTCTCAGAATCCTTCGCTATTACTGCTATCTGCGTAGTGATATCACTGATTGGCAGTGTGATTTGCTGTTCAATGATTAATGAAATTCTGGTATCCCTGATTAGTGCAGCACTTTTCGTATTTGGACCATTATCACTTGGTGTACTGCTTGTAATTGCGTTTGCAACAGCGGTTATAGCAACCTTCCTTCCGGTATGGAATGCTGCGAAGAAGAAACCGGTAGAGTCAATTCGAGCATTATAATTTTTATATAACATCCTCTTAATTGTTCGAGGTGCTGAACCTGCACCGAGCTTATTGAGAGGATGTTTTTTTCCTTATAGGATTCGGGTGTCAAAAGGTGCTTTTACAAATTATGTTTGGCAAATTGTACAAGTACAATTTATTTGCCGACACGTATTTCAAACATAAGTTTTTCTAAGTGCTTTGAAAAAACGTT
>CAYMYV010000118.1:0-6900 GCA_964394775.1 uncultured Lachnobacterium sp.
CCTGCGACCTCCTGGTCCCAAACCAGGCGCTCTAGCCAAACTGAGCCACACCCCGAAGGATATTTTATTTCCGTCATTTCCTTGACGCGAAATTTATTATATTATAGAGAACAACAGATGTCAACAACTTTTTTAAAAAATTTAAAAAACTATATTTCTCCTGCTTCCTCTAACAATTCTTTCATTGCGCGAAGTGCTTTGCCACGATGGCTAATGGCATTCTTTTCTTCTCTGGAAATTGCTGCTGAAGAACATCCATACTCGTCCAACATAAAAATTGGGTCATAACCAAATCCGTTTTCACCTTCTGCTTTGTACCCAATATATCCTTCCATAGTTTGTCTTGTTATCAGTGTCTCACCATTTGGAAGAACTGCTGCAATGGCACAAACGAAACGTGCGGTACGCTGTTCCTTTGGTACTCCGTCTAATTTATCAATAATTGCTTGATTTTTAATATCATAAGAAGTATCCTCACCCATAAAACGTGCAGAGTATACCCCTGGTGCCTTATCCAAATAATCAACCTCAAGTCCGGAATCATCTGCCATAACAATTGCATCCGTATACTCTGCGATGGCTTTCGCCTTAATCACCGCATTTTCCTCAAAGGTTGTCCCATCTTCTACAACCTCTACATCAATACCTGCTTCCTTCATGGACAAAACTTCCACGTTAGAGCCTGCCATAATCTCACGAATTTCACGCATTTTTCCGGCATTACCTGTAGCAAAAATAATCTTCTTCATATCTTCATTATCCCCTTTCGAAGTTTGTTCCACACAGCTTTGCCTCATACAGCTTTGCGCATGAAACAAATTCGCAATATTAGTATCCTTCCTCGAACGCCTGCATAACCGCATTGTATACGCCTTGTGCCACCAACTTTTGATATTCCGCCGTTTGCAGCTTTGCCAGCTCCTCTAAATTAGTCATATAACCTACCTCAATCAAAGCGACCGGAACTTCGCTATTTCGCACAATATGTATATAATCGCCTTGTGCCAATCCTCGGCGTTTGCTTCCGGTTGTTTCATTGACATTCTGGATACAAATCTCTGCAAAACGTTTACTGGAATACTCTGACGTATCCGACTGACTATAAAGAACCATGGTTCCCTGACGTTCATTGAATTTCCCACTGGCCGATGAGTTGTTATGAATGCTTATGAACAAATCCGCATTCACTTCATTGGCCAATCCCACTCGTTGTGCCAATGTCGGATTGGTATCCGTCAATCTGGTATAATACACTTTTACGCTATTATCATCAATTTCATCAAATAGAGCCTTAATTTCTTTTACAATGGCCAGATTTAGATTCTTCTCATAGACATCTTTTTTTACCGCACCTGGCGCTCTTCCACCATGTCCCGCGTCCACAACAATGACCTTGTCATAGATGTCATGTGGGTCGACAAATTCAAGGCACAAAAAATCCTCTCGATAGCGATAGGACAGCTCACATACCTGATCCAGCTTAATCTCTAATACACCGGCTTCTCCATCCTTGTAATAGGATAAGGAAGAAATATGGTTACTACTACCATAAACCCGATAATATTCTGAGTAATTATCAACGCCCTCATCGAATCGAATCCATACCGTCTGGGTCAGATAATCATTTGTTATGGTAACATTGCTTCCATCTAATCCATCCGGTAACTCAATATTTAATTCTTCTTTCTGCTCTACAGATTGCTCTGGTTTTTGACTTCCCACCTGCGAAGCATTCGCCTGTGTATCATCTGCATGTGCATCATCTGCTTGCGTATCATCTGCTTGCGTACCACTCACCTGTGTGTCGTCTGCTTGCGTATCGCCCACTACAGGATTCAATTCCGGCTGAATCTCAATCTCCACCTGTGCCATCATTTCCGGCATCAGATTCAGCGACGGTTCCACAACCATATTTTCCTTAATGGAAGGAAAAAGATACAAGCTAACGCATGCCACAATTGTCAAAAAGCCTGAGCATCCGGTGACCCATTTTAGAATTACTTTTTCCATTTTCTTTAGTTATTATTTGTAAATGCTTTAATACAAAGATTACAATCCTGTTTTTCTTTTACATTGATAAATTGGCCGCCACTATAGCTAATGTAGCTTTCTCCATCTTCCAAATCAATATTACTTAGGGATTTATCGCCCGTATCATACTCAATTGCCATCGGATGCGTTGCGCCTGGTGTGTTCACATATACAACTACAGCATATTTGTGGCCTGCTTCCACAGAGATTTCTTTTTCAAAATCAATTGTGTAATATCCGGCATCCTCCAAAACTCCCTCTGCCACAAGAACTCTGCTATTAAAAGAACTTGTTCCGGTAAAATTACTTACGACATATACCTTATATTCCGTATCCGGGGCAGTTGCGTAAAAAGCGGCTGCGACTACGTCCTCATCA
Organism: uncultured Lachnobacterium sp.; assembly: GCA_964394775.1. GTDB lineage: Bacteria > Bacillota > Clostridia > Lachnospirales > Lachnospiraceae > Roseburia. The sequence goes on from CAYMYV010000118.1 coordinate 2,410, forward strand.
GATTTTGCGGTAAATACGTTAGCGCCATACATAGATTCTTTGTCATAGCCCATTTTACCAACCCATCCGCAAAGGTCACTCTGATAAATATTATCATAATTATCGTTGTCATCCACACGAGTGTAAACCACATTATGTGTTCCAATGTTTGAATCATAGTATGACACATAGAAAATGCCTTCATCGCCAAAATCACTTCCCCAGCTATTCTGACATATAAACGCGCCATTTCCTTCTAAGTCCATGTTGAAGTTCTCTTTTGGGTAATTGTCATCCCATCCGATAATTACTACATCATGGTTCGGTTTGTTCGTTCCAATATAGCAATAAGAAAAGGTTTCTTCATTATAATACTTGGATGAACTTGAGCCATTTTTTAGGCCGCTATACATAGAGGTTTGAACGCCTCCGTACTGAAATACTGCCTTCTTAATCGCGGACAAATCCTTGGACGCAATAATACGCATTTCCTGAACATGCTTTACTGCCTTAAGCGTTCCTTCCGTTTTTCCATCTCCATATGGATCATCTTCTTCATACACCGGTCCCTGCCACGCGGCCAGATACGCCATTCCCATCGTGTACTCACCGCCATCACTCTGCGTAATATCAAAGGAATTACTCATACTCATATGATCCACAGAAAATACATTGGATTCCTCCGGCATAAGCGCAGATTCAATTGCACTAAGAGCAGCAAACGCCCAGCATGTTCCATATTTTCCCTGATTACGAATCTCTGAGACACGTATTTTATCCCTCAAATCATAGCTTGTCGGTAAGGCATTTGGATTCTCCGACATGTCTGCGACAGTTATGGTATTTGTATTAATATCAAAAGAACAGCTATATCCGAGCATGCCGGTCAAATCATTGAGACTAACATAAAACTCATCCTGAATACAGGTAAGTGGTGACACTACGGAATATTCCTGTCCGGTACTAAGGGCACTTTTTTCATTTAATGTCAGTACGGCACTTAGATTGTGTTTTTCAACCAACAGCTGTAAGCCATCATAGATATGCGCACTACAATTTAGTGCATCTCGCAATATCGATACCGGCACCATAATGTTACGATTACTATCCATATAAAAGGTATACTTTTCATTTGTATATTCCTTATTGTCAATCACAACCTTAAGTACCTTACTATTTACATCGTTTGCTACTAAAGGATACCAGGCATTCGCGCTTAATGTTCCGCCTCGGAACTCATCAATAATCCCCACATCCTGTTGCATAATTTGAAATTTTAACAAAAAGACGATTATCAAAAGAATCGAAAGTACTATATATCTTTTTGAGTGTTTCATTCTTATCCTTTCTTAGGTGGTTTTGGTCCCATAAATTGATAAAAATATGTTTTTATCATACCATTATATATTTTGCGGTTCTTATCAGCTTTTCTGCCTACATAACGTTCTGCATCCTCGTAACTGGTAATCATGTACATAGACCATGCATCCAGATTACTATATACCTCACCTATCTGCGTATACAGCGCAGGCAAATCCGCCTTTTCCTCCAAACGCTCACCATATGGTGGATTTGTAATAATAAATCCATATTTCTTTGGATGGCTCATTTTCGCCACTTCCCTCTGCTGAAAATGAATCAGATGATCAACCCCTGCACGTTTTGCATTTTCACGGGCCGCTTTTACCACATCGCCATCCATGTCATATCCCTGAATATCCACACTGATATCTTTATTTACCATATCCCGTGCTTCTTCCACTGCATCCTGCCACAACTGCTTTGGAACAATATTTGTCCAAGCTTCCGCGGTAAAAGAGCGGTTCATGCCCGGGGCAATATTTGCTGCCATCATCGCTGCTTCAATCGGAAAAGTACCACTACCACAGAACGGGTCCACAAGAATTCTATCCTTGTGCCATGGTGTCAGCATAATAAGTGCCGCTGCCAAGGTTTCTGTAATCGGTGCCTTACTTGTTTGAAGGCGGTAACCTCTTTTATGAAGAGAATCTCCGGAGGTATCTAACGCCACCATAACTTCATCCTTTAACAGGAAAATACGAATTGGATATGCAGCCCCATCTTCTTCAAACCAGTTTGTATGATATACCTGCTTTAATCGCTCCACCATTGCTTTTTTTGCAATCGACTGAATATCCGAAGGGCTGAATAGCTTACTCTTAATAGAAGATGCCTTCTTCACCCAGAACTTTCCATCCTTTGGAATATACTCTTCCCAAGGAAGTGCCTTGATTCCCTCAAATAATTCATCAAATGTCGTCGCTTTAAAACGTCCCACCAAAAGGAGTACTCTCTCCGCAGTACGCAAAAATACATTAGCACGACAAATTGCTTCTGCATCACCCTCAAAAGTAATACGACCATCCTCTACTCTTGTTATCTCATATCCCAAATCATAGATTTCTCTTTTTGTCACTGCCTCCATGCCAAAATGGCAAGGTACTACAAGTTCGTAAGTCTTCATTATAGTTCTCCAAAATATACTATAGCCTATGCGAACAGAATATTCGCATCATAATTACTATACCTTATCTCCCCACCTTTTTTCAATCGTTGAATTGTTTATTTTACAAAAAAGTTCCTTCCAATTTTTTCATGGCTTCATAGCCACCAACTACCGTACCCACCTCGTAGCCACTTTTCCCCAATAATCTCGCTAATTGCATGCTGCTTCCACCATGCTGACAGTACACGATAATCGGGCGCTGCTTGGCAAGCACTTTTGTATAATCCTGCACCTCTTCCTCCGGATAATTGATTGCCCCCTGCCAATGTCCAAGTCTATATTCATCCCTTGAACGAATATCTATGAGTATTGCCCTTTTTTCTATTCTCAATCGCTCAATATCCTTTGGGTATACTACCGAAAATGTCATATTTCTCTATCCTATTTCATATAATTCTCGTTACAGAATATGCTTTTTCGCTGGTTTTTGCCATTTTTATGGAAAAATTTTTCAAAATAGGACTATTGTACTATTGCAAACAACATTTCCTTCCTCTATAATCACAAATGAGATATAGATATTTTCCCCTTTAGTGTAATATGTATATTTCAGTTATACCTCTTATTAATTATTTATACTCCCCTCAAAAACGACCCATCACTGGGTCGTTTTTACTTTGCCTATATTTAAGTCTTATGACGTCTCACGCGATTCAAATGCTGTTCAAAATGACCTCGCTCAATAAATTCTGCCAGCACATACTGATCTAACACCGGCACGGTACAGGAGAACTCTCCCATCGTCTCCTTATACTTATCCATCAGTTTTTCAGGCAAAATCATATATCCGATTCTTATGGACGGCGACAGGCTTTTAGAAAAGGTATTGATGTAGATGACAGACTGATTACTATCTGACATATAGAGTGTATCAACCGGTTTTCCGGGCATGAAAAACTCACTATCAAAATCATCCTCTACAATAATCCCCCCCTGTTTTCTTGCCCATTCCAAGTACTCATGCCGTTTTCTCAGGCTGGCGGACACCCCGGATGGATAACTGTGAAAAGGAGTCACATGGAGCACCTTCGCACATGTATTTTCCAAGGCTTCCGAACGGATTCCTTCTTTTCCCATTTCAAGAAGTTCGCAGGTTGCTCCCATTCCCTCATAAACCTTACGAATCTGCGTGTAGGAAGGGTCTTCAATTCCATACACCATATCATTTCCCAGCATTCGCACCACTGCATTATACAAATGCTCCGCGCCCGAACCAATAATAATCTGCTCAGGCTGTGCAAAAACACCTCGATAACGTAGCAAATACCGTGCAATCGCATTTCTTAGAATTGGGCAGCCCTCGTTTGGTGATTTTTCCAGCAGCTTGCTTCCATACTCTGCTAATACTCTTCGAACCGTTTTAAAATACAATGACTCAGGGAAAAGCGTCATTCTACCTTTTTCAACATCATCATTATGTACAGAAGTCATCGAAGCATCTTCCAACAACTTCAGCTGACGCTTCTCTTTTCTTCCTCTTGTAATTAGCTCCAACTCTGTCACAAAGTATCCACTTCGCTCTCTCGATTCGATATAGCCCTCATCCTTTAACATCTGATAAGCAGTTTCCACCGTAATCAAGCTCACTCCCAGATGCTCTGAAAGCGAACGCTTTGAAGGGAGCTTCTCATTCTGTTTTATAACACCAGACAATATATCTTCCTTAATCGCGGTATAAAGATAGTAATACTTTGAATTCTCATCTCTTTGGTTCATTGAATATGTTAACAAGACAGCCCCTCCTCTCTTCCTTACCTATATGATATATTTTAAAGCACTATACTTATCGAGCGCATATCCCATATCAATTTACATCAATTCATACTGTAACAGCTCATACTTCAACTGACTTCCCACCATAATCTCTGCCGGAAGCAGCGCTCTTGCCACGAGTTTCAAATCGTCTATCTCCATATCCGTTCTTTTCAAATATGCCGGGGCGAATTTCGCTTCCCTGCGCTATAACGCCTCGCTGCTCACGCCCG
>CAYMYV010000119.1:0-6877 GCA_964394775.1 uncultured Lachnobacterium sp.
AATGCAGATAATCCGGCCAACAATGAGGTAGTGGAGAAGTATGTGGAGGATGGACTTCAGGATACGGGTGCAGTCAATATTGTAACGGGTATGATTCTGGATTATCGTGCGTTTGATACCTTTGGAGAATCGAACGTGTTGTTTATTGCTACATGTACAGTATTGATTCTTATGAGAAATGATAAGAAGAAACCAGCGGACCACGACCACAGCGATAGGCATTTTGAACCAAGGAGTGATACAATTTTGCAAAAAATCACCTTTGTGCTGTTTCCAATCATTGTAATTTATGGAATTTATGTTGTTTTAAATGGTCATTTGTCACCGGGTGGCGGCTTCTCCGGAGGCGCTATTATTGGAGCAGGACTCATTTTGTACCTGAATGCCTATGGTACAGAAAAAACGCGAAGATTCTTTACAGAAAAAACCTATAAATACATCAGCTTTGGGGCATTAACCTTCTACTGCCTTGCAAAGAGCTATTCCTTCTATACAGGCGCACATCATCTGGAAAGTGGAATTCCACTTGGTATTCCAGGGGCGATTATTAGTTCGGGACTTATTCTTCCATTGAATATCTGTGTAGGTATGGTAGTTGCATGTACGATGTATGCATTTTATACGCTGTTTCGTAAGGAGGGATTTTAAACCATGTTTGGACCTAATTTACTTGCGAATATAGGAGAGGCAGCGGCAATGATTCTCTTTGGAATCGGATTTGCCAACCTGCTGTTCCAGAAAAACTTAATTAAAAAAATTATCGGATTTAATATCATGGACACTGCCATCTATTTGTTCCTGGCAGAAAAGGGCTATATCGAAGGACGTATTGCACCCATTGTTGTTGATGGGATTCAGGAGGTGGAAAAATACATCAATCCTATTCCGAGTGGTCTGGTGCTTACCGGTATCGTAGTATCTGTATCGGTAACAGCGCTTATGCTGTCTTTGACGATGCGTTTGTACAAAAGATATAAGACTCTGGACTTAGATGAGATATCCGCAGAACTCCGAAAGGAGGGAAGATAATGGAATTTGTACAGAATATGCCATTCTTTTCTATTATGATTTCCATGTTTTCAGGAATCGTATCTTCCGTATTGCCGGGAAAAGTGGCTAGAATTTTAAATACCATTATGATTGGTCTGGTAGCAGTGATGTCTGCGTGGCTGCTAATCTTTTTGCTTGCGTCAGATATTGGAAGCTATACCTTTATGATGGGACATTTTCCGGCACCTTGGGGAAACGAAATTCGTGCAGGTGCTTTGGAAGCCTTGATGGCATTGTTTTTTAGTATGGTTATGTTGTTGGCTCTGTGGGGCGGCAAGGTAAAGATTGATGAAGAAATAGAAAGCTCAAAGCACAATATCTATTACATATTGGTGAATCTGCTCTTAAGCTCGCTGCTTGCATTAGTCTATACCAACGACTTATTTACAGCATACGTATTCGTTGAGATTAATACCATTGCTGCCTGTGGACTTATCATGATTCGTCAGACCGGACGTACCATTGAAGCAGCAGTGAGATATATGATTATGAGCTTACTGGGTTCTGGCTTGCTGCTCTTAGGAATCTGTATGCTTTACGACATGACGGGACATCTTCTTATGTCAAACATTCAGGAGACCGTTGCACAGATTATGGCGGAGGGAACCTATGGCACACCAATGCTGATTACCATTGGTATTATGACCGTAGGTCTGGCCATTAAGAGTGCTCTGTTTCCATTTCATTCCTGGCTGCCGGATGCTTATGGATATTCTACAGTATCCTCATCTGCGATTCTGTCGAGCCTGGTATCAAAGGGTTATATCTTCTTATTGATAAAGATTATATATCGTGTAATCGGTTACGAGAATGTGGCAAATAGTCATATTTTTAACGTTTTGTTCCTGTTTGGTTTGTGCGGAATGATTTTTGGTTCGGTCAGTGCAATATGGGAAAAAGATGTGCGAAGAATGATTGCATTTTCTTCGGTGGCACAGATTGGTTATATCTACATGGGCTTTGGGATTGGAACAGAGGCAGGTATGATTGCAAGCATTTTCCATATGCTGATGCATGCGGCTACCAAATCCCTCCTGTTTATTTCCGCAGTGGGGCTTACTGATGCATCCGGAAAGAGCAGAGATTTCTTTAGCCTGACAGGTGCAGCCTACCGTAACAAGATTGCAGGTGTTGGATTTCTGGTAGGTTCGTTAGCTATGGTGGGAATTCCGACGTTCTCGGGATTTATCAGCAAGCTGATGTATGCAGAAGCAGCAGTACAGGCGTCTCCGATTAAGATGTTCCCAGCTCTGGTAGTGCTATCTGTCAGTACGATTCTAAATGCGATATATTTCTTAAAGACGGTGCTTCGTATCTATACACCGGAGAAGCGCGATGTGGAAAAGGAAAAGGGATATGTCCGCATTACATGGAAAAAACAGAAGCTTTTTACAGTAGCGATTATTTTATTTATCCTTCTAAACTTGGTGCTTGGAACCAACTCAAAACCAATTATTGAGTGGATTACAGAAGGACTGCATAATTTTATGTAGAAAAGAGGAGAAGAAATGGGTCATTCAGTAATGATTTTATTTGCAATATTTTTTCCGATTTTATGGGGAATCTTCCTGTTAGTAAAACCGGAATATAAAGAGCGGAAATCACTGGTCGTGACTACAGGAATTGGTTTAGTTGTGACAGCGGGACTGTCGCTTGCAGTGATTGTAAGTGGTGACATGAGTCTGAAGCTATTCTCTTTGGGAGAGAATATGGACATCTATTTTCAGGTGGATGGCGTAAGCCGTGTGTTTGCATCCATAGTGACACTGGTGTGGACTCTGGCGGGCTTCTATGCTTTTGAATATATGAGCCATTATACAGAGAATAAAAGATATTTTGGCTTTTACATGCTGGTATTTGGCGTGCTTTTGGCACTGACATTTTCCGGAAGCATTCTAACCTTCTATCTGTTTTATGAGATGATGACACTGTTTTCTATGCCGTTGGTATTTCATTTTAGAAGTAAGGAAGCGATTATGGCGGGACTTAAGTATCTGTTCTATTCGTTGTGTGGTGCATACCTCGTATTGTTTGGAATCTATTTCCTAAACAGATATGCGGGTACGCTGCATTTTACAGCAGGCGGAGCACTTGACCTAACCGCGGCAGCAGGAAACGAAGGAATTCTTTTGGTGGTGGCTTTTTGTATGATTGTGGGATTTGGTGTAAAAGCCGGCATGTTTCCAATGCAGGCATGGCTTCCAACAGCTCATCCAATCGCACCAGCACCTGCGAGTGCTGTAATGTCATCAATTATCGTTAAAATGGGTGTCCTTGGAATGCTCCGCGTGGTGTATTACATTTTTGGAGCAGACTTCCTTCGCGGAACCTGGGTGCAGACCGTGTGGATGGTACTGACGCTGCTTACTATTTTCATGGGCTCTATGCTGGCATATCGTGAAAAAATATTTAAAAAACGTCTGGCTTACTCTACAGTCAGCCAGCTGTCATACATATTATTTGGTCTGGCGTGTATGCATCCGGTAGCATTGGTGGGCGCACTGCTGCATGTGGTTTTCCATGCAGTGATTAAGTCTGCACTGTTTATGAGTGCAGGTGCAGTCATTCATAAGACAGGCAAGACCAATGTAGATGATTTGCGTGGAATGGGAAAAGAGATGCCAATTACCATGTGGTGCTTTACCCTGTGTGCGTGTGCATTAATAGGTTTCCCGCCATTTAGTGGATATATCAGCAAGTGGTATCTGGCAACAGGCTCTCTTCAGGCAGAGCTTGGCGCATTCTCGTGGATAGGGCCGGTGGTTCTTCTTGTAAGTGCATTGCTTACCGCAGGCTATCTGCTTCCAATTACAATTAACGGCTTCCTCCCTGGTGCGGATTATGACTACAAGAGCCTTAAGAAACGTGAGCCCGCAAAAAGCATGATAGTACCAATTATTATTTTAGCAGCAATTGCAGTTCTACTTGGTGTATTTCCTAATCCATTAGTGGAAATGATCCAAGAGATTGTAAACGTTGTTTTATAGGAGGTGCGTCATGAGTCAATATTGGATTGTTGTGGCAATTCTTTTGCCAATTATCGGAGGTATTGCAACTGCGCTGCTTCCATTTAAAAAGAAAAAGCATATGTTCCTCTTTATCGAAGTGTTTATGTTAATTACCTCTGCCATTGTGTGGGGACTTCTCTTAGGAGGAACGACAGAGGTGTTCCATGTGGTACATTTCGTGCAGGATTTGTCCATTTCCTTCAAAATCGATGGACTTAGCATGGTATTCGCAGGATTGGTATCGGTACTTTGGCCTCTGGCGACACTTTACGCATTCGAATATATGGAGCACCATGAAAATCAAAAAATATTTTTCATGTTCTACAGCATTGCCTATGGTGTAACCCTTGGAATTTCCTTTGCATCAGACATGTTGTCTATGTATTTCTTCTATGAGTTATTGACGCTGTCGACGGTGCCACTGGTAATGCATACCTTAACGCGCGAGGCAATTCTCGCATCGAGAAAGTATCTGTACTATTCTCTCGGCGGTGCAGCGTTTGCCTTGACGGGAGTGGTGTTCTTAATCGTTTATGGGGATACCCTCGAATTTGCCCTGGGTGGGGTGTTATCCATGGATACGGTTGGAGATAAGGCTCCGCTTCTGCTTTGGATTTACCTTTTTGCATTTATGGGATTTGGTGTAAAAGCAGCCATCTGGCCATTGTCCGGCTGGCTTCCACAAGCGGGTGTTGCACCAACTCCGGTTACAGCACTGCTTCATGCAGTAGCGGTGGTAAAAGCAGGTGTATTTGCCATGGCGCGCTTGACCTATTACAGCTTCGGTACAGAGTTCTTACAGGGAACCTGGGTACAGTATGTGGTAATGGGACTGGCGTTATTTACTACGATATATGGTTGCAGCAGGGCGCTAAAAGAAACCCATATCAAGAGAAGGCTGGCGTACTCTACCGTGAGTAACCTGTCCTATGTTATTTTTGGTATTACAATTATGACACCGCTCGGATTGGTGGGTGCCCTGTGTCATCTTATCTGCCATGCAGTCATGAAGATTTGCTCCTTCATGTGCGCAGGTGCGTTTATGCATCAAACAGGAAAAGCATATATTCATGACATGGACGGTATGGGCAGAAAAATGCCAATAGTATTCGGATGCTTTGCCATTAGCGGATTGGGCTTAATGGGCGTTCCGGGCTTGGCGGGATTTATCAGCAAATGGAATTTGGCTCAGGCAGCAGTAGAGAGTGAGAATCCATTGGCATATGCAGGAATAGCATGTCTTTTGATATCGGCACTGCTTACAGCTATATATATGATGAGCATCGTGATACGAGCATTTTTCCCAAGGGCAGATGCAGACCTCTCTGTAACAGCGGGTGTAACTGACCCGGGCTGGAAGATGTACGTGCCGCTCATTATCTGTTCCTTAGGCAACGTGATTTTGGGATTGTTCTCACAGCCGCTGGTAGCCTTCTTAACGGACGTTGCGGCAGGTAAATACTAGAAAGGAGACACATCATGAATGAAGGTGTATTGATTTATTTGATGATTTTCATGCCTATGATTGGCGCGTTTGTTTCCTATCTGGTAGGCAGAAAATCAAAAAAAGGAAGAGATTATCTGGTATCGGGAATTTCCATTGTAGAATTTGCAATTGCCCTGTTACTGGTTCTTCAATATGAAAAATGGGAAGGTGCGATTGTCAACCTTCCAGAGGTCTGCGGTATGGGACTTAACTTTACCGTGGATGGTTTCCGCGTACTGTATGCGGGAATTGCTACATTTATGTGGATGATGACGAGCGTATTCTCGGGAGAATACTTTGAGCATTATCGTAACCGTAACCGCTACTATCTGTTTCAGCTGCTTACCCTTGGTGCGACAGTAGGCATCTTCTTATCAGCGGATTTGTACACAACATTTGTATTTTTTGAAGTGATGTCCTTATCCTCATATGTATGGGTAGCGCAGGATGAAAGACAGGAATCCATGCGTGCAGCAGAGACCTATTTGGCAGTAGCCGTTATCGGCGGATTAACACTACTTATGGGCTTGTTCCTTCTCTATACAGAGGTTGGAACCCTTCGTATTGACCAGCTTTATGAGGCTTGTCAGGGCAAGAATGTGTATGCAGCATGTTTTTGTATGCTGGTGGGGTTTGGTGCAAAGGCCGGCGCATTTCCACTTCAGATTTGGCTTCCAAAAGCTCATCCGGTTGCGCCTGCACCGGCAAGTGCGCTGCTTTCGGGTATTCTGACAAAGACAGGTATCTTTGGAGTGCTGGTTATCAGCTGTCAGATTCTGCTCCACGATAGCATGTGGGGGGCATTTATTCTTATCATTGGTGTGATTACCATGTTCCTTGGAGCATTGCTGGCGGTATTTTCTATTGATTTTAAGAGGACACTGGCTTGTTCTTCCGTATCCCAGATTGGTTTTATTCTGGTGGGAATTGGCATGCAGGGACTTCTTGGGGAAGCCAACGAAATCGCTATCCGGGGAACAGTACTTCATATGGTAAATCATTCGTTGTTTAAGCTCGTACTGTTTATGGTAGCAGGTGTTATCTATATGAATATTCACAAGCTGGATTTAAACGACATTCGCGGATTCGGACGTAAGAAACCACTGTTGGCGGGTATCTATCTCATGGGAGCGCTTGGTATTGGTGGATTCCCACTATGGAGTGGATATATCAGCAAAACCTTGCTCCATGAAAGTATCGTGGAATATATTCACGAACTAGAAGGCGGTCATGTCCTGCAGGTGATTTTCTCCGCAGAAAACATGAAGGTTATGGAGTGGATATTCCTTATCAGCGGCGGCATGACGATTGCATATATGTGCAAGCTCTTTGT
>CAYMYV010000120.1:0-6803 GCA_964394775.1 uncultured Lachnobacterium sp.
TGCCCACCATCCATGGCTGGTACTCTTCTTGGCTTTTCCCTGTTATCTTAATGAACTCCTCGGCATCCTTACATAGATAAAAATGATATTTCTCTTCTACATTTGAGAAAACAAATTCCTTATGTATTTCTTCATACTTTTTCTCAAGCAAGGTAATAAATTCTTCGGCAAGCTGTTTTTCAGTTTCATCATAATATGCAATAAAATGTTCTGTATTATTTGTCTCAAGGAATGTCTGTTTCATACTTTTCTCTAATTATAAACAAAATTATGCGCTGGGGGTCTATAGAGAAAAATCATGTTTCCAGACCCCATTTTCACCTATGTTTTCCTCTTTATAGGACCAGGAGGGTCTATGTAAAAAAATGCATCTCCCAGACCCCGTTTTTTCATATTAACGGGGTCTGGAAACAGAAAAAATCTCTATAGACCCTCACACCTATAACAAACACTTCAAAATGACCTTGTTTTGACACCCTTCGGGGTCTTGGAAGAAAATAATTCTACATAGACCCCTCGAGATATTTATCAGGTGCAATTCTCCCTACCTGTCGGCTCCGCCGACAGGTTTAGGAACTTTGTGCAAAGCACAAGCCTGCTGGCTGTCACTCTACGGCAGCTTTGTCGGCTCCGCCGACAGGTTTAGGGACTTTGTGCAAGGCACAAGCCTGCTGGCTGTCACTCTGCGGCAGCTTTATCGGCTCCGCCGACAGGTTTAGGGACTTTGTGGTTTACACCACCTGTGCCATATACAGTCTATAATAAGCCCCTTTCAAAGCCATAAGCTCCGCTGGCGAGCCTGATTCCACAATACCGCCATCATCAATTACAAAGATTCTATCCGCATTCTGAATGGTTGACAGACGATGAGCAATAACAAAGCTGGTTCTGCCTGCCAGAAGGGCTGCGATACCCTCCTGCACCATGCGCTCTGTGTGGGTATCAATGCTTGAGGTTGCCTCATCTAAGATTAGAATCTTCGGCATGGAAATCATAGTTCTTGCAAAAGCAATTAACTGACGCTGGCCGATGGAAAGTCCTGCGCCACGTTCACGAAGTTCTGTGTCATAGCCTTTTTCCATCTTCATAATAAAATCATGCGCATTTACGGCTTTTGCTGCTGCAATCATTTCTTCCTCTGTGGCATCTAATTTTCCGTACATAATGTTCTCGCGAATTGTGCCATGGAAAATGAAATTATCCTGTGTCATAACACCCATTTGCTTACGCAAGCTGTGAAGAGACACTTCCTTCAAATCATATCCGTCGATTAAAATACTACCCTTTTGGATATCATAAAAACGGCTAATTAGATTTACAATTGTGGTTTTTCCAGCTCCCGTTGGACCAACTAATGCAATGGTCTCGCCCGGTTTTACCGTAAAGCTTACATCCTCTAATACCTTTGTTTCTGCCTGCGTTCCCTCGTCATAGGTGAAGGATACATTTTTAAATTCCACTTCCCCCTCAATATCCGGAAGCTCCACGGCATTGGTTTCATCAACAATGTCCGGCTCTGTATCCAGCAATTCAAAAATTCGTTCTGCTGCCGACAAATTTGATACCAATTGATTGTAGAAATTACTTAGGTTTGAAATCGGGTCCCAGAACATTCCAATGTACATACCAAAAGAGGCCAGTACACCGATAGAAATTTCAGGAAAACCGATATATTTTACACCAATTAAGTACATCATCATAGAACCGATGCCCCAGCAGAAATCAACGCATGGGAAAAACATATCGTTCACCGCACAAGCACGAATGAAGGTTTTTCTATGCTCTCCGACTAAGTCATCAAATGTTTTCTTGGTTTCGCCCTGTGCACACAAACTCTGTACTACACGGATTCCCGCAATGTCCTCATGAACAAATGCATTGAGGTTGGAAGATTTCTTACGATGCATTCTCCATCTCTCATGAGAAAATTTCTGAATAATAAACATCCCTGCCATAAGCAGTGGAATGGTACACAATGCGGCCAGTGCTAACTTCCAGTTCTTAAGCAGCATGATTACCAATACGCCGATTACCGTAATAAGGTCCGGAATCAAAGTTGTAACCGCATTGGACAAAACATCCTTAAGCGAATTTACATCTCCGATGATTCGCGATAGAATTTTGCCACTTGGTCTGCTGTCAAAAAATTTAAAACTTAACTTCTGAATGTGCTCATACAATTCCTGTCGCACAGAAAGAAGTATTTTGTTGGAAATCATCGACATGACATACATACGCACCTTAACCAGTAATATGTAAATCAAATTCAGGACCATACAGAAAACGCCAAGCGCAAGAAGTCCCTTTAGATTTCCTTTTCCAATGAACTCATCAATCGCATATTCGATTAAAAGCGGATTGATAAGACTGATTCCAATGGTAATACCCATGCAAATCAGCACGAAAATTACCATTTTTATATGATTTTTCAGATAAGAAAGCAGTCGGACAATGACTTTCCATTTTCCGGCACTTTCCACCTGCTCATCTTCTCTAAATGAGTTAACGGCCATAATTACACCTTCTTTCTATATACTTGAAACAGTTCCGGGACGCCATTCGCAAAGACGCCTTCGGCGTTTTCTCGCCACTTCGTGGCTAACTTTGCTCATGACCTGGCGTCCTGTTCATAGTTGACAAAGTCCTCATTCACGCAAGCGTGATTCGTACTTTATACAGCTATGGCTGAACTGATATCCCCATACTGCACAACATAAGTCTCATAATACAGGCCCTTCTTCGCCAGAAGCTCCTCATGAGTACCTCTTTCTGCAATCTTTCCGTCCTTCAAATAAATAATTTCATCTGCGCGACGGACTGCGGAAATACGATGTGCGATAATAATTTTTGTTGTATTCTCTAACTGCTCTAATTCTTTTTGAATTTCACGTTCTGTTTCCATATCAAGAGCAGAGGTTGCATCGTCCATTACAAGAACCGGACAGTGCTTTGCAACCGCGCGGGCGATACTGATACGCTGCTTCTGTCCACCGGACAAACCAACACCGCGTTCACCGATAACAGTCTCATATTTCTCTTCCATCTCCTCAATGAAATCGTCCGCTTGGGCAAAGGAAGCTGCCGCCTCAATTTCTTCCTGCGACATAGTATCTTTTTTGCCCATCTTGATGTTTTCCGCGATAGTATCTGAAAACAGGAACACATCCTGCATTACCACTGCATTGCTACCACGAACCTGGCGGAAGGAAAGCTCCTTCACATCTGTTCCATCTAAAGAAACCACACCTTCTGTCGGATCATAAAAACGCTGTAACAGATTTACAATAGTGGATTTTCCTGCACCGGTTGCTCCCATAATTCCAAGCGTTTTCCCTTCCGGAATGGAAAAAGTAATATCCTTTAAAATTTCCTTGTCATCAATAGAGAAACTTACATTTTCAAATGCAACTTCTCCACGGACTTCGTCCAAAACCACGGGATTTGCAGGCTCTGTCAAATGTGCAGATTCTTTCACAATTTTATCCAGTTTTTTCTTGGAAGCGATGGCACTGGATACGTCATTTGTGAGCCATCCAAGCATCTGCATCGGCCAGGTACAGTTACGGCTGTATTCCACATATGCAAACAGCGAACCGATATCCATTTTACCATTTAGCACTTCCATACCGCCTAATATGGTAGTACATACCGGAAGACTTGCGCTGATAAACTGGAAAAATGGAAAATATCTTACCCATACCTTTGACTGCTTCATATTTAACTCATAGTAACGATTGTTGTGAGATAAGAATTTTTTAATTTCAAATTCCTCTCTCGCAAATGCCTTAACTGTACGCACACCGGATAAATTTTCCTCTGCAATTGTAGTAAGTACAGCATTTTCCTCGCTGATATCCTCGTATACCTTGTCGAGTTTTCGTTCCATGATAATCGCCATAACACCGCAGGCAATCATGCAGACGAGTGGCAAAAAGGTCAGCTTCCAGTTCAGGTTGAACATGCAATATAATACGCTGCTTACATGCACCACAACCTCAATCACAAGCATTCCCACATAACCAACAACGCCCCAGATACGGTCAATATCGTTCATAACACGAGCCATCAGCTCGCCTGTGTTTGTTTTGTCAAAAAAATCCAAGGACAGGCCCTGAATGTGACCAAACACATCTTTTCTCATTTCCGAACCGATAGTAGAACCGGTTCTGTCAAATGTAAGTTCTTTAAAATATCCACAAACACATCTACCCACACCACAAAGCAGAATAATCATAAGAAGTCTTGGCAGACGCTCTAAATCACCACTGACAAGCACTTCATTTACGATAATCTTTGCAACCTGCGGATATAACATATCTAAACTAATTGCAATAAACATGCAGGCCAAAGCAAACACATAAAATGGCCATTGCTTTAATACATAGGTATGAATTTTCTTCATAACACCCTCCTTTCAAGTCGTTCCAAGCTGCTATGTGCCACATGTGGCACTATTTACTTCGGAGTCATATATGTGTAGCTGACATATGCGTATACATACTCTTATATTTCACAGGCTTCATATCAAATGTGCATAACACAATAGGAGTTCTCCTAATACACAAAAAAATCCCAGGCAAGATTATCCTCACCTGGGTTTATACGCATATTACACATATCAATTGCTGAATCTTTGATACGCGAATAAAAACTATTCATTTATCAAAATATAGTTATAACTAATCAGCAACCAACAGACACCGAGGTAAAAATTTCACGATTCACAATCAAATTCTGATTCATATTAAATTTGACGTTATTCATTGTAGTTCTAATCATTATTTTTACCTCACTTTCTTTTGTATTTTAGTCTACTTACTTAGTAAAACACTCTTGCCATTAATTGTCAACTACCTTTTCACATATTTTTTTTCATTCTGTTCACAATATAAAATGTAAAGGAGGTGAACATTAATGAGCAAATCAAACAATAACTCAAGTTCAAATTCATCCGCTATGGAGCGTTTCAAAATGGAATGCGCAAACGAAGTAGGTGTAAACCTTAAAAGCGGTTACAATGGTGACTTAACTTCTAAAGAAGCCGGTTCTATCGGTGGCGAAATGGTTAAGAAGATGATTAAGAGCCAGACAGAACAGATGAAATAACTAGATAAATAGTTATTTCTAGATGTTCTAGAATCTACGAAATGAGCCCAACTATATCCTGAACTTGCACACGCTTTCGCTCTTCATGCGGCGTAGCGGCTCTACCCTCGCAGCAAAAAAGAAGTTCCTTCTTCTTTGTTCTGCTTGCTAAGTGCCGACGTCCTCTGAAAGGTGCCGTTCAAAATATAGTCGGGCTCATTTCTTACATATCGTAAACCCGAAATCACTATCTTACTGCGTTATTCTTAGGGCATAGCTTCTTTCTGCTCATGTTCTTATTGTACTAGTCAGGTCAAGAGACACTTGGCCAAACTACCCGTAAATAATTCCCTCACGAATACTGTTTGCTTTTTCTGCATCTATCAAATATTCCACAATCGCAAGTGAAAACTCAATTGCCGTACCCATGCCGCGACTGGTGATGATATTGCCATCTACGACAACAGGCTCAGTTACGGCGCTTGCTCCCAACAGTTTATCTTCAAAGCCCGGATAACAGGTTGCAGCTTTTCCCTCTAGCAATCCTGCCAAACCAAGTACACTTGGAGCTGCACAAATTGCTGCGACCAGCTTACCTTCTGCTGCAAATTTTGCAATTGTCTTCTGTACAATTTCATTTGCGCCAAGATTTTTCGTTCCCGGCATTCCGCCCGGAAGCACAATTGCGTCCAGCATATCATAATCCATATATTCCGCTGGAATATCGGTCTGAAAGGTCACCCTGTGCGCACTGGTTACTTCCTTTTTTCCAGACACAGAAATCATTGCGGTCTCAATCCCTGCGCGTCTTGCGATATCCACTACGGTAAGCGCTTCAATTTCCTCACATCCGTCTGCCATAAAAACGCCAACTTTTGGCATATCAGTTTTTTCCATATCACTAACCCATCCCTTTCCGTAGCCTATAAGCATTTGATTTTTCGTCTTACTCAGGCACAAATATATTTCCAGATTTCACAAAATATGATAACATATTCTCATAAAAAATCCTAGACTAGAGGGAGGACATTTTCATGGAAATCGAACGCAAATTTCTTGTAAAGGAATTACCCTTTAATTTGGAATCCTATGATAAACAGCGCATCAGCCAGGGATATCTCAATACCAATCCAGTTGTACGTATTCGTCGGAGCAATGACGATTATTATCTGACCTACAAGGGAAAAGGGCATATGGTTCGTGAAGAATATAATCTTCCTCTTAACGCAGAAGCCTTTGAGCATATGCTGCCAAAGATTGATGGAATATTAATCGATAAAGTTCGTTATCTCATCCCATTAGATGAAAAGCATACTGCAGAGCTGGATATTTTCCAGGGAGTCCTTGCACCGCTTCGTCTGGTGGAAGTGGAATTCGACACCGTTGAGGATGCAAATACCTTTGTCCCACCGGCATGGTTCGGAGAAGACGTCACCACTTCTAAACAATACCATAACAGCAATTTAAGTCGGCGTGGGCTCAAACCAAGTAATTAGCCATAACCGCATATACAAAAGAAACTGCCTTGGACACAGCCCTATCTCTGTGCCGGAACAGGGGGGATTCCCTACAAATTGGACAGAATATTAGAATTTCTTGAAGTCTATTCTTACCGGAAGTTTTCATGTCTTCTGACCGGCGGACACTTGGCTGGGATAGATACGTGAGGCAGAGACTTCGTTGTACTTTTCAAGTTTCACTAAGTACCTTTGTCAAGT
>CAYMYV010000121.1:0-6780 GCA_964394775.1 uncultured Lachnobacterium sp.
AAAGAAGGTGCATTTATTACAAAAGCAACCGCACAGCTTATGCGTGACCTTGGTGCAATTCAGGCTCCAATGAATGCATACCTTTTAAATCTTGGTATTGAATCACTTCATGTTCGTGTGCCACGCCACTGTGAAAATGCACAATGCATCGCAGAATTTTTAGAATCACATGAATGTGTAGCTTGGGTAAATTACCCGGGTCTTCCGGGAAACAAATACTATGAGAGAGCTAAGAAATATATGCCAAATGGTACCTGTGGTGTTATCGCTTTCGGCATAAAGGGTGGCAGACCGGCTGCTGAGAAATTCATGAAACAGCTTAAGGTTGCCATGATTGCTACTCATGTAGCTGATGCTCATACCTGCGTACTTCATCCGGCTTCTACAACACATCGTCAGATGAATGATGATGAATTATTGTCAGCGGGTGTTGGTCCGGACTTAATCCGTCTGTCTGTTGGCATTGAAAGTGTAGATGATATTTTGGCTGACGTAGCACAGGCTTTGGAGGCTTGTAAATAATAAAAATTATTGCATGAGGTTTATCCGGCCTCATGCAATTTTTTTCTTTGCTTGTGCTCAAGAAAGTATTATAATAATGCATGTGTGCAACATTTTCGGAGATAATCTGATTTCGCAGCCGCTTGCGGATGTGCTGACTGGACTTGCAAGTATACCATTCGTGGTTGTGTTTTTAAGAAAGAAAGGATAACAGGAGTAAACTATGCGGTTATTGGTGATTCGACACGGGGAGTCGGAAGGGGATATTTTGAATGTACACGAAGGCAGGGCAGATTTTAATCTGACGGAAGAAGGCCACAAGCAGGCGCAGGCCATGGCAGAATATGTAAAGACACATTATAAGGTTGATAAGATATATTCTAGTCCTTTAAAACGTGCACGTCAGACGGCTGAGCATTTAGAAAAAGAACTTGGACTTTTCGTACAGGAAGAAAAGGATTTGATGGAATTTAATAATGGACTTTTGGCAGGCATGTCCTATGCAGAAGCAGATACAAAATATCCCAAGATAGACAATCTTCCGCCACACAAGTCGGTTTATGAGCAGGAATCGAGACTGCAGTTTCGTCATAGGGCAGAGGTTGTGTTGTCAGAGATTATGTCTGCGCATAAGGAAAATGAAACAGTTGTTATCGTATCGCATGGCGGTATGATTAATCAGTTATATAATTCTTTTCTAAAACTGCCTGTGGATTCAGGAATGATTTTTGGAACAGGGGACACGGGAATTCACGAGTGGATTGTTCGTGGGGATGAACGTATTGTGTGGAAGGCAAATATGCAGGAACATATATCATAAAATAAAAAAACGGAGGACGTCATGAAAAGAAGAGACAAGGTTAATTACTATTTGGATTTGGCAGATGTAGTATCAAAAAGAGGTACCTGTCTGCGTAGAAATTATGGTGCAGTTATTGTAAAAAATGATGAGGTTATCTCTACGGGATACGTTGGTGCACCACGTGGAAGACAAAACTGTAGTGACTTAGGTTTTTGTATCCGCCAGAAAATGAATATTCCCAGAGGGGAACGATATGAGCTTTGCCGCAGTGTGCATGCAGAAGCAAATGCAATCATTAGTGCAGAGCGTGAAAAAATGATTGGAAGTACTATCTATTTGTCAGGCAGAGAGGTGGCAACAGGAGAGATTATTAAGAATTCCTGCTGTTGTTCCATGTGTAAGCGAATGGTAATCAATGCTGGTATTAAGAATGTGATTGTACGTGATTCAGAAGACGAGTATCGCGTGATTGATGTGCAGGACTGGATTGAAGAGGATGAATCCCTGGAAGGCACCTTCGGGTACTAACGTGAAATGATTAAATATAGATAGTCAAAAACTTATGAGAAATATTTAGGAGAAAGATGTTATGAAAATCAAAAATCCAATTGTGCGCGGATTTTATCCGGACCCAAGTGTTTGTGCGGCAAATGGAAAGTATTATATGGTTTGCAGTTCTTTTGAGTATTTTCCGGGAGTGCCACTTTTTGAAAGTGAAGACTTAGTCAACTGGAAACAAATCGGTCATTGTCTTACCAGACCAAGTCAGGTGGAGCTTTCAGGTGTGCGCAGTTCCGGTGGGGTATTTGCACCAACCATTCGTTACCATGAAGGTACATTTTATATGGTAACAAACAACAATTCTTATAATAAGAATTTTTATATCAAGACAGAAGATATTTATGGTGAATGGTCTGACCCATTTGTAGTAGACCAGGAAGGAATTGACCCATCGCTTTATTTTGAAGATGGTAAAGTGTATTTTACCAGCAATGGTAGTGACGCGGAAGGCCGTGGCTGTATCTTACAGTGTGAAATTGATATTGAGACAGGAGAACGTCTGACTGAAAGCCGTCCGATCTGGCATGGCAGTGGCGGGCGTTACTTAGAGTCGCCTCATTTGTACAAATTTGGTGAATGGTATTATATCATGGTAGCAGAGGGTGGTACGGAATACGGACATATGGTTACCTATGCAAAAGGAAAAACACCTTATGGTCCATTTGAAAGTTATCCATTTAATCCGGTGCTTACCAACAGAAATCTTGGTGGTAATCAGAACTCTATTCAGGGTATTGGTCATGGAGATTTGATTTCCGATGACAAAGGTCGTACGTTTATGGTGACACTCGGTTTCCGTCAGCAGGGAATGTGGATGCCATTTCATCAGTTGGGCA
This sequence comes from uncultured Lachnobacterium sp., assembly GCA_964394775.1. Taxonomy (GTDB): domain Bacteria; phylum Bacillota; class Clostridia; order Lachnospirales; family Lachnospiraceae; genus Roseburia. Next base: position 2,701 of record CAYMYV010000121.1, read on the forward strand.
GAGAAGTGTTTTTAGCTCCTGTATATTGGCAGGAGGATGGCTGGTTTACCGCAGGTATCAATGGTACCGTGGAGGAAGAGATGGAGATGGATATTGATGCAGCACCACAGCAAGAAGGATGCTATGATGTTTCCTTCCATGCGATGGGAGAGGACTCGCCAAGATGGTGTCATCTTCGTGAGTATGCGCCGCAAAATTATCATTTTCTGAAAAAAGTAACTGAAAATGATAAGAATAACACTAATGATGAGATAACAGGCGTACGCCTTTGTGGAAATAAGCACACTTTGGAAGAAACTGAATGTCCGACGTTCCTTGGGGTAAGACAGTCGGAGTTTCATACTGAGCTTTCGGTGGAAGTATCTGGAGAAGCAGATGAGGCAGGTATTACCTATTATTTATGTGAAGACCATCATTATGATTTGGTGGTACGAAACTCCACAATAGAGGACGATGCCATTGCTTGTGAGATAAATAACAGCGTGATAGGTAATTCTGTAGGCGACAGGGAACAGTGTGGATTGAGAAAAACGGTGGTTCTGCATTTGTGCTGCGGTGATTTGAAAATGGATGTAAAAGCAGTTGAGATTCCACTACAGCAGGATACTGTGTTACTTGAGATTACATCTACACCAGAGGAATATTTCTTCTATGCGACAGTTGCAGGTGAGAAGATATATATGGGCAAGGCACGCAGTAAGTATCTTACTTCAGAGGTTGCCGGCGGCTTTACCGGTGTTGTTATGGGCATGTACGCAATCAACCACCAGAACGACAATCAATGGGCACAGTTTACCAATTTAAACTGGGTTCAGAAACATGAAAATATGTAGTGGAACCACTATACGACGATAAGGAATATGAGGAAATTAGATTATGAGACCAGAATTACAAGAGTTATGTAACCAATTTATACAAAACAGGGATGTAATAAGAGACAATTTCTTTTGGGAAAATTCGAGCTTTTATCCAATTGCTGCAACAATTGTCACTGATAAAAGGATATCTGTGCGTGCAGAACGATTATTACAGTGTAAGGCTATTTTAGAGAATGAAACAGGATTTTTGTCCAGCTTTCGTGATTATGCAAAGCTGTCTATTATATCCATGCTGGCGGTAGATAATTATCCGGAAACAAAGCTTCGTAAAGGACTTGCGGTATATGATAAATTAAAGGATTATTTTTGGGGTTCTTCGTATCTTCCGGTAGCAGCCATGATTATTGCAGATATGGTAGAGCCAGTGGAGTATGATGCACTTGTTGTAAGAACAAGACGTATTTATGAACTTATGAAAGAGAAGCATCCGTTTTTGACTGCAAGTGAAGATAGTGTTTTTGCAGCAATGCTGGCACTTTCTCCATTGACTGACGAGCAGGTGGTTGCAGAGACCGAAAGATGTTATCAGATGTTGAAGCCAGAGTTCTTCTCTGGCGATGCAGTACAGTCTCTTTCACATGTTTTGGCGCTGTGTGAAGGAAATGCAGAGGAAAAATGCAGAAAAACTATGGATTTGTATAATACTTTAAAGACTTGTGGTTACAAATATGGCACAGATCACGAGCTTGCAACGCTTGGAGTGCTGGCAATGCTCCCGGTAGATAAAAATGTGCTAATCAAGGATTTTGCAGATGTGAACAGATTCTTAGAAGGTCAGAAGGGGTATGGTTTCTGGAGTTCTACGACAAAGAAGGAACGTTTTATGCATGCAGCCATGATTGTCACAAGCAGCTACATGGATGAGGATTCAGATGCCGGAATGTCTGCAATGAACACAGCAGCAATCAGTGGAACGATTTCCTTGGTTGCAGCTCAGCAGGCAGCTATGTGCGCAGCGATTGCGGCATCCAGTGCAGCAGCGTCTAACGATAATTCTTAAAATACAAGAGAAAAGATTAATAACATAGGAAGTGTCGTCTTGTGACAGAATAGCTGTTTAAGGACTGTTACTATTGCAGAAGAAGCTTCAGGTATGGACTTACAATAAAGAATGCAATTTATTTAAAAATGAATAAGGTATATTAATGAGATTAATTGGTAACCATAGTATGGAAATAATCGCGCAATAATGGCGGGGAGGAACATACTATGACAAGACCATTTGGTTTCAGAGACAAAGCTGGATATTTAATGGGAGACATAGGAAACGATTTTACGTTTATATTGTCTTCCACTTTTTTGCTCAAATTCTATACAGACGTGATGGGAGTACCTGCGGCAGTAGTGGGTACAATTATGATGATTGCACGCTTCGTTGATGCTTTTACGGATGTGACCATGGGCCGTATCTGCGATAAAAGCAGAACGACACCAAACGGAAAATTTAAGCCTTGGATTCTGCGAATGTGCGGACCGGTTGCAATCTCATCCTTTTTGATTTATCAAAGTAGTCTGGCAGATATGTCATTGCCATTTAAAATTGGATATTTGTTCGTGACTTATATTTTGTGGGGCTCGATTTTTTATACATCCATCAACATTCCATATGGCTCTATGGCATCTGCGATTTCAGCAGAGCCGGGGGATAGACAATCATTATCCACATATCGAAGCATTGGTGCGTCCTTTGCGAGTGTAATTGTCGGTGCACTCATTCCGCTCATTGCATACAAAGAAGTGAATGGGATTATGGTTTTGGATGGAGAAATATTTACCACAATTGCAGGCATTTTCTCTGTATGTGCAGTTCTTTCTTATGTGGCATGTTATTATCTGGTTACGGAACGTGTCAAAATTGACAGTAGCTTGGAGAAAAAACAGGATAATAATGTGATTACAATGCTCCGAAATGCATTTACCAATAAAGCATTAATATCCATTATTGCAGCATCCATCGTAATGCTACTGTCACAAATGACGCTGCAGTCTATGGCAAACTACGTATTTCCAATTTATTACGGAAATACCACCGCCCAATCTGTTTCTATGGTGGTGATGCTGGCAGGCTCTCTTATTGTTGCAGCAGTCGCAAGACCGATTTCTGCTCGTTTTGGAAAAGCAGAAGTGGCGGTTGTGGCAAGCTTTGTTGCAGCAGGGATTTGTGTACTGTTATTTTTCCTTCGACCGGAAAATGTATGGGTATATGTGGTGTTGCAGGCAGTTTGCTGGTTATCCCTTGGTCTGTTTGGCATGATTTCATGGGCGCTGATTACAGATGTTATTGATTATTCGGAAATAAAAAATGGAATTCGAGAGGATGGTTCTGTCTATGCCTTGTACTCGTTTGCGCGTAAATTAGGGCAGGCTGGAGCGGCAGGATTGGTAGGTTCTATGCTCACAGCTATCGGATATTCCGAAGTGAACGCTGTTCAAGATAGCGTAAAAGAGGGATTATTCAACATTGCGACCCTGATTCCTGCGGTGGGATTCACGCTATTGGCACTCATTTTATGGTTCTGGTATCCACTTCATAAAAAGCAGGTGGAGGAGAATGTAGAAATTCTAAAAAAAAGCAGAGAAGAAATTCATAAATAGGTCTATAAAATAGCACCCGTTCACTGTTACTGATGGTGAACGGGTGTAGTTACATATGAAGAGGAGGAGGGATTTTCCCTCCTCCTCGGCGGTTATAAAGACGTTTTAGCGTCAGGATAACATACTATCTGCAGTTGCTTGTGCTGTCTTTATAGCTGTCTTTATAGCTGTTTTTTGTGCTGTTCTTAGAGCTGTTCTGCATATTGTCTTTAGAACAGTTCTGAGATTTGCTCTGATTGTTATAAGAGTTCTTTGATTCGTTATTAGCATTTTTTGTTGACATATCTTACACCTTCCTTTCGAAATTAGAATGTGCGAAAGAAGTCTGATTTATGCTAGAAGATTAAGGAAGAACTCTTTATTCTTTAGGAATTTTATTTAATTTGGCATTAATTTCCAACAGCTGCTCCTTGGTGATAATTTGGCCTTCTTTCTCACTACCCATATCAGCGGCCATTCCAAGCAGACCTGTCAGACGAAGAATTGTGAAACCACCTAACATTTTCATCATTCCAGGATCTGCCATTGCGCCTGCAGCCTGTGCCGGCATAGCGCCACCCATGACAGTTGCCATGAATTCTCCAAATACTGCCATAGCAGCCGGAAC
>CAYMYV010000122.1:0-6777 GCA_964394775.1 uncultured Lachnobacterium sp.
CCAAGTGTCCGACATTCAGAAGACATTGAAATCATAGACAACAGTAAGAATACACTTCTTAGAAATTCAATATTTTGTTCATTGAAGTAGGAAATCTCCCTGTACCGGCATAGAGATAGGGCTGCGCCCAAGATGTGAAATGCATATTGGAAACAGCCCCTTCTGTTAATCTTCCGAAATTTTATTTTTCTTGCGGTATTCCGCAGGGCTTTGACCCACATACTTCTTGAATTTGATGTGGAAGTAATCCACGTTGCGGTAGCCCACTTTTTCGGCAATGGCGTAAACCTTTATGTCATCGTTTAGAAGCAGCTTCTTCGAGTGCTCAATACGAATGTGGTCTACGTAAGAATTGAAGTTTTCGCCCATCTTTTTGCTAAAGATTTTGCCAAGATAAGAGCTGTTGTAGCCAAACAGCGGCGCAATATTTTCCAAGGTAATGTTGGTTGCGTAGTTGTGGTTAATGTAATGCAAAATATCGTCTAATACGCTGTCGCGGTTTGAAGTGCCGGTAGCCGCCATAATCAGCTCAAATTGTTCTGCAAAGAACAGAATAATCTCGTACAGGAAATGCTTCTGCTCAATGGTACGAATGATATCTGCATTGCTAGAGAATGGAATCGTATTATTTGGATACAAATGATTCATACGTTCCTTAATCTGCAAATACAAATCCGCCAAAAACAGCTTAATAGATTCAATCGAATCCGAGGCATTGTATAGGCGGTCCTGTAAATCCTTGAGAGTACTTGCCACCATGTTGCGGTTGAATGCCTGAATGTAATTTAGTAAGGCATTGGTATACTCGTTAAGCAAATCGTTATTAATAATGGACGTGTTATTTTCAAACGCAGGAAGGTCCAGATAACCAATGGTATGCTGCTCCTGGTCACAGAAGAAGCGACGATGTAGCAGCCGGTAGGCGTCCTGATAAGATTCTGGAACCTCTTCCAGAGAGTTGACACATCTTCCGTATGTAATAAACAAGGTATCCAAAGGAGAATTCTTCTGTGGACGGTTTTCCCTTTGGTAACGCTCTAAAAATTCATTGAATTTTTGAATTGCAAAGGAGCCTTTTAATAAAATAACATCATTGTATTCGAGAAGGATGGTATCAAAGGAATTGTTATCGTGGTTCGTTACACGAAGCAAATCGGCAAAGTCATAGGAAGCATCCTGTATATCCAGACTATACTTTTCACTGATAACAACCTGATAGACATCGGCCTGTAGGTGCATATCAGATAAGTTCAGGCGACTGACATCTGCTTCTCCAAGGAGAAGGTCCTTTACAATGGAATCATGCGCCTTCTGACGATAGTGTAAAGAGGTATCGGTCGCAATACGTTCTTTGTCAAAGTCCTCTTTGAAGGTATGAAGGATTTGCTCCAGCTCATCTTCGTCAATTGGTTTAGTCAGGTAGAACTGTACACCATAGCGAATCGCTTCCTGGGCGTATTTAAAATCTGTATAACTGCTGATAATAATGACTTTTCCACTAAAGCCCTGTTCGCGTACCCTGTTTAGCACATCAAGGCCTGTTATACCTGGCATACGAATGTCCATAAGAACCACATCAGGTTGTAAATGCAGAATTTTCTCATATGCATCCTCTCCATTGGAAGCTTCACCAATAATCTGGAAGCCTAATGCTTCATAGTCAAACAGACATTTTATTCCCTCACGGATAATAGCTTCATCATCTGCAACTAAAATGCTATACATTTCCGATTCCTCCTTGTAGTCTAACAATAAAATTATATTTGCAAGTGTCGTTTTTGTCAAATTTATCCGGTGTTTTTTGTATAATTTGAGCGGTAGTTTATCCGTTCATCTTATTGTAATATAGTGCTGTAAGTCCGTTTGGATTCACAAATAAAATATTAAGCGAGGTTAGGGTTATGAAATTTAGTAATGGACACTGGCTCCAGAAGGAAGGCTGTAGCTGCTTTTCACCTGCAGAAGTATACTTTTCTAAAATTGAAGAAAATGCGGTAACAATCTGTGCTCCAACAAGCAGGATTAATCATAGAGGCGATACATTGGGTGGTGTGAACCTGACAATCAAGGTTTCTGCGCCATATCCGGAGGTGCTGCGTATTCAGACCTATCATCACATGGGATTGAAGGAACGTGCGCCACAGTTTGAAATAGCACCGGAACAGACTGGGAACTTAAGAGCGGAAGAATTAGAGGATAAATTAGTGATTTCCAGCGGAACACTCCGTATGGAGATGAATAAAGAGAATGGTGGATTTGCGTTCTACCGTGGGGAAGAAAAGATTACTGCAAGTGGTTCAAGAGCACTTGCGTATATGAAGACAGACTGGAAGGGCTTTGCATATGATAAGGGGCCAGAGGATGCTTACATGAGAGAACAGCTATCCTTGTCTGTCGGAGAATTAATCTATGGTCTCGGCGAGCGTTTTGCGGCCTTTGCAAAAAATGGACAGAGCGTGGATATCTGGAATGAAGACGGCGGTACTTCTACGGAACAGTCTTATAAAAATGTTCCATTTTACATATCAAATAAAGGATATGGTGTGTTTGTAAATCACCCGGAAAAGGTATCCTTTGAAGTGGGAACCGAGATGGTAACACGTGTACAGTTCTCTGTTCCGGGGGAAGAATTAGATTACTTTATCATTAATGGACCAACCATGAAGGAAGTATTGATGCGTTATACTGATATCACCGGCAAGCCATCACTTCCGGCACCATGGACCTTTGGTTTATGGCTGTCTACTTCTTTTACAACAAACTATGACGAAGAAACCGTAAACAGCTTTATTGATGGTATGCTGGATAGAGGAATTCCTCTTAAGGTATTCCATTTTGACTGCTTCTGGATGAAGGAGTTTAGCTGGTGTGATTTTGAATGGGATTCCCGCGTGTTCCCAGATCCGGTTGGCATGCTCAAACGCTTGAAGGCAAAAGGACTTAAGATTTGTGTATGGATTAACAGCTATGTTGGTCAGGAATCATCTATTTTCCGGGAAGGTGTGGAAAATGGATACTTCATCAAACGTCCAAACGGCGACGTATGGCAGTGGGATATGTGGCAGCCGGGCCTTGCAATTGTCGACTTTACCAATCCGGAGGCTTGTAAATGGTATCAGAGCAAGCTGGAGCGTCTTATGGATATGGGCGTGGATTGCTTCAAGACCGACTTCGGCGAGAGAATTCCAACCGACTGCGTATACTATGACGGCTCAGACCCTGTAAAAATGCATAACTACTATACATACCTGTACAACAAGTGTGTATTTGAAGTAATTAAGAAGAAAAAAGGCGAAAAAGAAGCAGTTCTTTTTGCACGTTCCGCAACAGCAGGCGGACAGAAATTCCCGGTACACTGGGGCGGAGACTGCTGGTCAGATTATGAATCTATGGAAGAAAGCCTTCGTGGTGGACTTTCCCTTACCAGCTCAGGCTTTGGTTACTGGAGCCACGATATCGGTGGATTTGAAAGCACCTCTACTCCTGACGTATACAAGAGATGGTGTGCATTTGGTTTACTTTCTACGCATTCGAGACTTCATGGCTCAAGCTCTTATCGTGTTCCATGGGCTTATGATGAAGAAGCGGTTGATGTGGTTCGTTGTTTTGCACAGCTTAAGGCACAGCTTATGCCATACCTGTATCGCAACGCAGTAGAAACCTCTAAGACAGGTGTTCCAATGATGCGAAGCATGGTATTAGAATTTACAGAGGATAAGAACTGTGGACATCTCGCAAGCCAGTATATGCTTGGTGATTCCCTGTTGGTAGCGCCAATCTTTAACGAGAACAGTATGGCAGAGTACTATCTCCCGGAAGGAACCTGGACCTCAGTTCTTAGCGGTGATGTTAAGGAAGGCGGCAAGTGGTATACAGAGAAGCATGGCTATTTAAGCATTCCTCTTTATGCAAGAGAGGGCTCTCTTGTAGCATTTGGTGCGCGCAGCGATGACGCTGTATATGATTATGCAGATGGCGTGACACTTCGCGCATATGCGGTTAAAGCAGGCAAGAAGGCAGAAACCGTTGTGTACAATACAGAAAATGAAATTGAAGTGACTGCTTCTGTTGAAAACTGTGATGGTTCATACAAGGTAAAAGTCGACAGTAAGAAGGCATGCAGGGTAGAACTTATTCATGCTGGCACACCAGCTTCCGTAACAGGAGCAGTTTATGAAATGGATGGAGATACTGTGGTTATCGCTCTTGACGGCAGCGCTGATGTGGTTGTAAATTATTAATAGGCTTTCTATTACGCCTTCGAGATGGGTCTCGAGGGCGTAAATTATATCATATGGTTCATGTTTACAGATTGAGCTAAGAGGTATTATGTGAGCTGAATGCAAATAAGCAGAGATTTAGAGGGGATATTTCGTTTGACAAATTAAAAAGGAGCATTTATGACAGATTGTAGAAAAAATGTAGATGAGCAGCTTATAGAAGAACTGTTTGCGCAACTTACTTTAGAAGAAAAAATAGGCATGATTCATGGAGCGACACTTTTCCATACGGCAGAAGTAGACCGTTTAGGAATTCCTGCTCTTCATATGTCCGACGGTCCGATGGGAGTCCGTTTTGAGCACAAGGAAGCAGAGTGGAAGCCACTTGGACTGTCCGATGATTATGTAAGCTATCTGCCATGTAACAGTGCGGTGGCTTCCACATGGAATCGTCAGATGGCGCATGATGCCGGATATGTACTAGGAGAGGAAACAAGAGGACGTGGAAAAGATGTTATCCTCGCTCCAGGAATAAATATTAAGAGACATCCATTGTGTGGACGCAATTTTGAATATATGAGTGAGGACCCACGCCTCATAGAGGAGATGGTGGTTCCAATGGTGCAGGGGATTCAGGAAAATGACGTGTCCGCATGTGTAAAGCATTTTGCGGCAAACTCCCAGGAAACAGAGAGAATTTGGGTAGACACCATAGTGGATGAACGAACCTTGCAGGAGATTTATTATCCTGGTTTTAAAGCGGCAATTGAAAAAGGCGGATTATATTCTCTTATGAGCGCATACAACATATTAAATGGTGAACACTGTGGAACAAGCAAGAGCCTGCTTAATAAGGTGCTTCGCGATGAATGGCACTACGATGGCATGATAGTCTCTGACTGGGGCGGCGTGCACGATACGGTGCTGGCGGCAGAGTCTGCTATGGATATTGAAATGGATGTAATCTATGATTTTGACAATCACCATATGGCTAACCCATTGCTTGAGAAGATTAAGGCGGGAGAGCTTTCCGAAGAACTGGTAAATGAAAAAGTCCGTAATATCCTTCGCCTAATGCTTCGTCTTAAGATGATTGGCACAGAAAAAGAGAATCGTAAAACAGGAACCTATAATAGCAAAGAGCATCAGGAAGCGGCTCTCGCGGTAGCGGAAGAATCCCTCATTTTATTAAAGAATGAAGACTCCCTTCTGCCATTAGACCCTAAGAAGTTAGGAAAAGTAGCAATTATCGGCGCAAACGCAACCAAGCTTCATGCCAATGGTGGTGGCAGTGCGGAGATTAAAGCGCTGTATGAGATTTCTCCACTGATGGGAATCAAAAAATATTTAGGCGGTAATGCAAAAGTTACCTATGCACCGGGATATTTTGTGCCAAAGAAGGGTGGACGTCCGGAAATCAGCTGGCAGGCGGATAGCACCAAAGCCTTGGATGAATCTATGGGAGTGGTGTCGCACTCAAATATTCCGGAGACTGTTACACCGGAGGAAAGAGCTCGTTTTGAACAAGAATATCTGGAAGAAGCAGTAGCACTTGCAAAGAGCAGCGATACAGTTATTTTCGTGGGTGGACTCAATCATGATTATGACGTGGAAGGCTTAGACCGAAACGATATGACATTGCCATATCATCAGGATGAGGTTTTGCAGGCCGTATTGGAAGCAAATTCAAATACGGTAGTGGTTATGTATGCAGGTTCTCCGGTAGAAATGCCTTGGTTAAGTCGCGCGAAAGCGGTTTTGTGGAGCTATTATGCAGGTATGGAGGGAGGAACCGCCATCGCAAAAACATTGTTTGGCGCAGTAAATCCATCCGGCAAGCTTGCAGAGACCTTTATCCGGTCCGAAGACCAGTGTCCGGCGAAAAAAGGCGTAAATTTTGGATTGAAGGATAAGGTGACCTATGATGAGGGGGTTATGGTAGGTTACCGTTACTATAATACAAAGAACACAGATGTGAACTTCTGCTTCGGGCATGGACTGTCTTATACAAATTTTGAGTATAGCGATTTGGTGGTAGAAGCAGTGGCCAGTGACGCCATGACGAGCGATGGAACGGCAGTGGATTCTATAAACTGTGAGGGTAGATTAGTTAACAACACAAGGGGTAATGTTGAGATTACTGTAAGTGTGAAAGTAACCAACACTGGTGCAGTGGCAGGCAAGGAAATTGTGCAGCTGTACGTGGCGCCGAAGGATTCTAAACAGGTACGTCCATATCACGAATTAAAAGCGTTTGACAAGGTGGCACTTGAGGCAGGGGAAACCAAGCAGGTAGAATTAAAGCTGGATGCGAAGGACTTTTCAATCTATGATGTGGAAAAGAAAGACTTTGTGGTAATGCCTGGTGCATATGAGCTTCAAATTGGCACATCTTCAAGAGATATAAAAATGATTGCAGAACTTGTTGTATAGTAAATCTGTAAAAAGAATATTGATATTAATAAGGGGCTGTCGCAAAATGTCATCGCTATTTAGTTGACATTTTCGACGCCCTTTTGCTATGCCCTACACCACGCATTCCTGCTACGAATTAGAC
>CAYMYV010000123.1:0-6769 GCA_964394775.1 uncultured Lachnobacterium sp.
TTGAGAAGTACTTTAAGCCAGACACTGATGTAAACGTTACATTAAGTGTTGAGAAGGATCGTCAGAAGATTGAGGTTACCATTCCAACCAAGGGACATACCATTCGTACCGAGCAGGTGAGCAATGATATGTATATATCAATTGATTTGGCAGAAGAAGCAATTGAGAGACAGCTACTGAAATATAGAACCAAAATCGTTTCCAAGAAGCTGAATGCGGCTGCGAGCTTCAAAGCAGAGTACTTAGAAGAACCGGTAGAAGATGATGATGAAGAAATCAAAATCGTTCGTTCTAAGAGATACGATTTAAAACCAATGTATCCGGAGGATGCATGTATCCAGATGGAATTGTTAGGACATGACTTCTTCGTATTTGTAAATGCAGAGACAGATGAAGTGAATGTTGTTTACAAGAGAAAAGCAAATACATACGGAATTATTGAGCCGGAATAAGACGAAAAACATAAAAATTGTGGATAATGTTGACAAAATGTTGCGAGACGCGTTAACGCGTCTCGCGGCTTGCGTTTTGGGCTAATATAGGTCTATTCTATAGGTGTAAGGCGTCCAGCTGTTATGGGGATGGCGGTCGGATTCCTGCAAATCTATGAGAGGGGGACTTGTATACGAAAGACTCATGTGTAGCAAAGCACTTGCAATGCATGCTTACAGAAGAAGAGCGTCGAGAGGAATTAGAAGAGCTTCTGTCTAGCTGCGAATCTCCTAAGGTCAGATTATTATGGGAGATTTTATTTGAAACCGGAATTTGTGAGATTGACTTGCTGGAACGCCGTATATACCAATATGGCAGTATGGTCAAAGAGTACGATTATCTCGGACGTGAAATATTCGTGGGAATGGTGTCTTTGCTTAAGCAATTGAAAAATCAAAAGTGAAAATTCGATGGGAAAGAGTTCTGCATGGGGTGCAGAACTCTTTTTTCGTGCTAAAATAATATACGATTTATTAAAGAATGATGGTTTACATATATAGGTATTTTTTGGTAAAATGTCAATAATAGTGAATTGGAATATGAGGAGATTTGCGATGAAGTTGAAAACAAACCATCTGCTTGCGATTGTGCTACTCATTGTGGGGATTATGCTCATAGGATGCGGCCCTGCAGGAAATGATACTGAAACGCAGACACAAAACAGTGAGACACAAAACAGCGAGATACAAAACAGCCAGACACAAAATAACGAGACAGAAAAGGAATCACAGATGAACACAATGGACACAGAAATAGGATTAAATACTGAGTTGGATAGTACAACTGAATCGGAAACGACAACGGAATTAGAGCCCGCAACTGAGTCGGAAAGTGTAACAGAGTCTGAAACCTCATCTGAATCGGAAGGTGTAACAGAGTCTCAGACGACTACTGAGCCGGAGGGCTCTAAGGAATCACAGACTCCAACTCCAACAGAGTCCGAAGCCACAAGCGAACCGGATACATCCAAGTCGGAGCAAAGTCCAACGGAACCGGAAGAGCCAACCATTATTGAGACAGATTTTGGTGTAGCAAATCCAAGTGGTAAATTAACGACGATTGGCGGACGTGTGTCATCCCATGACCCAAGTGTTGAGTATGACCCTGTAACAAAGAAGTGGTATATTTTTGGTTCTCATACTGCGTTTGCAAGTAGCTCCGATTTGATTAACTGGACTTCGTTTGAATATGAAGGAACCTCGAATGCCAAATACGGTACTGTTTTTGCCAAGTCCGGTGAATGGGCCGCACGTGGTGGTGGAAATTATAATATCGAGGGAAACCTTTGGGCACCGGATGTTATCTATAATGAGGATATGGGCAAGTGGTGCATGTACATGAGTGTAAACGGTAATAATTTTTATTCCTCTATTGCTCTGGCAACAGCTGATAGTATTACCGGACCATATACTTATCAGGGAACGGTTGTATACTCTGGTTTTTCTAACACGGCAGATGTTTCCCTGACAGATTACCAGAAGGTGACTGGTACAACGAATGTATCCAGATATACGAGTGGCGGTTGGGGATATTATGGAACCAACGCGATTGATCCATGCGTGCTTTATGATAAGGACGGAGAGCTTTGGATGGTATATGGCTCTTGGTTTGGAGGCATTTTCATGCTGAAGCTGGACAACGAAACGGGACTTAGAGATTATTCCTACACATATCCATTAGATACCAATGCTACTGATGGTGTGGCCTCAGACCCATACCTGGGAATTCGTGTATCCGGTGGATATGGCGGAACCGGTGAAGGTGCATATATTGTGTGGGATAAGACGTCCGGATATTATTACATGTATGTTTCGTATTGTGGACTCAATGCGACAGATGGTTTCTCAGGATATCAGATGAGACTGTTCCGTTCAAAAAATATTACAGGACCATACACGGATGCTTCAGGAAATTATGCAATTCGAAGATATGATGGGGATGACCAGAGCGTAAAGGGTATTAAAATTATGGGAAACTATAATTTTAGTTCTTTAGCCACGGCGCCTTCTACTACTGGCTGCCAGAACGGATATCGCTCCCCGGGACACAATTCTGCCCTGGTGGATAATGAAGGAAATTACTATTTGATATATCATACACGTTTTAACAAGGATACCGAATGGCATCAGGTACGTGTACATCAGCAGTTTATGAATGAGGATGGCTGGCTTGTGACGGCTCCTTATGAATATCTTGGCAGCAAGATTAGTAAAACAGGATATGCAGAATCAGAAATTGTGGGAAGCTATGAGCTTATCAATCACGGCAATGAGATTACCTTTGATGTGGTTGCTCCAATGCTTAGTACCTATGCAATTAATCTGAATGCAGACCATACCATTACCGGTGATTTTGAAGGAACCTGGTCGCAAAAATCGGGAACCTATTACGCAACGATTATAATTGATGGTGCGACCTACAAGGGAGTATTTTTCAAGCAGTATGATGAATCCTCAAGCCATAAGGAGACAATGACCTTCTCGGTGATTGGCTCTAATAATATCGCGCTATGGGGCAGCAGAATCGGAGATGTTACTGCGCCGGAAACAGGAAAACAGATAGCGGCATATAAATTTGAGAATGCTGCTTCACTTGGAAAGGATACAATTGGAACAATCGGAACTGCAAGCGTCTATGGCTGTACCTTTTATACGGATAGTGTAAGAGGAAATGTTTTGGCATTTGATGGAAAAAATGACTATGTACAGCTTTCATCAAAGGCTACGGAGTATGACAGCTACACCATTATGATGTGGTATAAATCTACCTCTAGCAGTTTGTGGCAGCGAATTTTTGATTTGGGAGATAACAGCGCAAGCTCGATGTTCCTGACTGCCTATGCATACGATGCCGGTATTCGATTTGCACAGCAGATAAATGGTGACGGAGAGAAACAGGTAAATGGAAGTACGACGGCACTGAACACATGGACCCATGTTGCAGTAACAGTGAATGGAAAATCGAACAACGCGACTCTGTACATCAATGGTTCAAGAGTGGGAACCGTAACCTTAAGTGCGTTACCGGAGGATTATGCGGGAACGGCAAATTATTTGGGTAAGAGCCAGTATGATGATCCATATTTTGCCGGATATATGGACGATGTTTACATTTTTGACTATGCATTGTCTGCGAACGAAGTAAAGTCCTATATGAACAAGTAACTTTTTGTATTTTCTTGTGATGGGGCTAAAAAAGTGGTACTATAATATACTGTGCCGTTGTGGTTGAAAATATGTTAGTAAGAGAGGCTGTTATATGGATATCGTAGTATTAGCAGGTGGACTTAGCACCGAGAGAGATGTTTCCTTTAAAACAGGTAGCATGGTAACAAAAGCATTAAGAGAAAATGGACATCGGGTAATTATGCTGGATGTTTTCATGGGATATAGCGACAGGGAAGAGGATTTGACAGGAGTATTTGAGCGCGCAGAGGAAATCAGTGTGCAGGTAGAGGATATTCCGGAGGTCGCACCAGACCTTGCCAGGGTAAAGGCATCCAGAAAAGACCAGTCAGACTGTTTCTTTGGACCAAATGTTATCCGCATGTGCCAGATGGCAGATATTGCATTTATGGCGCTTCACGGAGAAAATGGAGAAAATGGTAAGGTTCAGGCCGCATTGGATTTGTTTGGTGTAAAATACACAGGCAGCGATTATTTAAGCAGTGCCATCGCTATGAACAAGGAGATTGCAAAGCAGTTTTTCCGTGCAAATGGAATTCCAACTCCAAATGGAATTGCCATGACAAAGGAAAAAAGGAATGATGATGTAACCTCACTGGGACTTCGGTTGCCGGTTGTAGTAAAACCTTGCTGCGGCGGTTCTAGCATTGGAGTTACGATTGCAGGAGATAATGAGCAGTTTAAAATGGCATTGGAGGAGGCATTCAAGTGGGAGAATGAGCTTATCATTGAAGAGTTTGTGCAGGGGCGCGAGTTCTCCTGCGGTGTCATTGATGGGAAAGCACTTCCGGTCATTGAGATTGCTCCACTTGAAGGCTTTTATGATTATAAGAATAAATACAAAGCGGGCAGTGCTGTAGAAACCTGCCCTGCAGACCTTCCGGAGGAGGTATCCGCCAAGATGCGTGGATATGCGGAAGCAGTTGCAAAAGCAATTGGGTTAAATACATATTCCCGTTCTGATTTCTTAATCAGCAACGAGGGTGAGATGTATTGCTTAGAAGCCAATACGCTTCCGGGTATGACACCAACCAGCTTGCTTCCACAGGAAGCGGCAGCAGTTGGAATGAATTTCAACCAGCTTTGTGAGAAAATTATCGAAATTTCGATGAAGAGATATCAGTAATGTTTATTTGTTATGCAATAGGATTGTAGGAGATGAAAATGGGCTTACAACAAATTATGCCCAACATGACGCTTAAGAATATCGCACTTGCATGCGAGGGGACATATGTTGGGGAATCGGAGCTAGAAGATAAGATGATTTGTGGGGCTGTCATTGATAGCCGCCTGGTGGAGAAGGACTATCTGTTTATCCCAATTAAGGGCGAGCGTGTGGATGGTCACAGCTTTATTCCACAGGTGTTTGAAAAAGGAGCCTGCTGTGTATTGTCAGAGGTTGAACTGGAGAATCCGGCGGGGCCATATATCAGGGTGAAGTCCTCCGAGCTGGCGTTGAAGAAAATCGCGGCATTTTACCGTCAAAGTCTGCCAATCAAGGTAATTGGAATCACGGGAAGTGTTGGAAAAACCAGTACCAAGGAGATGATATCCTCTGTGGTTGCCCAGAAGTACTGCGTGCATAAAACCGCGGGCAATTTCAACAATGAAATTGGACTTCCGCTTACCATACTTGGAATTCGTGCGGAGCATGAGGTTGCAGTTCTTGAAATGGGTATTTCCGAATTTGGGGAAATGGAGCGCCTTGCAGAGGTGGCAAATCCGGATATTTGTGTTATCACAAATATCGGCTTGTGTCATTTGGAAAATTTAGGAAGCCGAGATGGCATTTTACAGGCAAAAACAGCCTGCTTTGACTATATGAGAGAAGGCGGCGTGGCGATTTTAAATGGTGATGATGACAAGCTTTCTACCAGGAAAAACGTCAACGGAAAAGAGGCAGTTTTCTATGGCATAGAAAAGCCAATGGAAATGAGTGCTGATTCCATAGAAGGAGAAGCAGGAGCATCGTCTGCCAAAAAACAGGTGTATGCAACAGGCGTAAAGAACCTTGGCTTCGAGGGAATGAGAGCAACCATTCACACCCCACAGGGAAGCTTTGAGGCGTATACAACCATTCCCGGTGAGCACAATATCCATAATGCCACAGCAGCAACCGCAGTAGGCTTAGAGCTTGGTCTCTCCCTTGAAGAAATCAGACAGGGAATTGCAAAGGCAAAAACCATTGCCGGGCGTACGAATCTTATTAAGGCAAATGGAATGAATGTAATTGACGACTGCTACAATGCAAATCCGGTATCCATGAAGGCTGCACTTGATGTGCTTTCTCATGCAACAGGTCGTACGATTGCTGTGCTTGGTGATATGGGAGAGCTTGGCGAGGACGAAAAAGCATTGCATTTTGGTGTGGGTCAGTGTGTTGCAGAAAAGCAGATTCATACACTGTTTTGTGCAGGTACACTTGCCGGTGAATATAAGGCCGGTGTGGAAGACGGTTTGCGTAAGAACCATAACCAAGGGACAGCTCCATGCGAGAGTATAAAGCATGGTCATGCAACGGACTGCGAAGTATATTATTTCACAGATGTAGAGGCTATGATACAAGAATTGCTTTCTTACGTAAAACAGGGAGATAGTATTTTGATAAAGGCTTCGCACTTTATGAATTTTACAAAAGTAGTAGAAGCGCTTACCACAACATAAGATACTTAGAATACGAAAAACAGCGGTGCGTACAAGCACAGCGTAATTAATACAAGAGATGTATAAATATTTCTAGAAAAGAGGAAATGAATTATGGCACAGAATCCAATAGTAACATTTGAAATGGCAAACGGAGATGTATTTAAAGCAGAGCTTTATCCTGAAATCGCTCCAAACACAGTAAATAACTTTATTAGCTTAGTACAAAAAAGCTTCTATGATGGAATTATTTTCCACCGCGTTATCCGTGGCTTTATGATTCAGGGTGGTGACCCAACAGGAACCGGTATGGGCGGCCCGGGATACGGTATCGACGGCGAATTCGCGCAGAATGGTTTTGCAAATGACTTAAAGCACACAGAGGGTGTCCTTTCTATGGCTCGTTCTATGATGCCAAACTCAGCAGGCAGCCAGTTCTTCGTAATGCA
>CAYMYV010000124.1:0-6763 GCA_964394775.1 uncultured Lachnobacterium sp.
GTCTATGATTTCTAATAATTCTTTTTCTCTATTTGGATTCATATCCTGTTTCCTTTCCTGTTCCATCAGATTTAGAAATTTCCGCCGTTCCAGCCCCACATATTGGTTCCCCAATAGGACACATATACACGGTTTGCCGGAATCCCAAGCTCTTTTTCCACAAGAGCGCATATTTCTGCTGTCATCTTATCTGCGCCTGTTGCCGCCGGTGTTCCATAGGCCTTCACTTCTACATAAACGATATTCTCTGTGGAACCCTGAAATGACAGGCTCACGCTCTCTTCAAAACCTGTCATTACCCAGTTTTCACCTTTTCCAAGACATTCTTTGGTGATGCGGGTAAGCTCAGCACTCAGCGCATCCTTTTTTGCACCATCCAGTGCAGCTGTTGTTTTCATGTTAATAAATGGCATAGCTTCGTCCTCCATTTTTTATATTCTATATATACTAATACTATACTGTCTTTCCATATGTCAATGCACAAAATCTCTTGGGTCCATCCCATATATCTGTACGATTTCTACTTTATCGGAGCACAGCAGGTCGTAAGCCGTCACCAGCCTTCCACCATCCTGGTCCAAATCATAGCCGAATACCTTCCATGCGTACCATTCCAAATAAGCACAATGCAGGCCAAAATACCACGCCCCTGTGTCGGGTGCTTTATCTCCAATAAATCCGGCCGTTAGCTTATATGGAACTCCTGCCAATTCTTCTGTGGCGTAATCTGCAACCTCTTGCCTTAGTTCCTCGGTCGTCCCCTTCACACGCAAAACCGCATAGCTGGAGTATTCCAGCCACCCATCCACGCTTCCATATCCTGAATCTGTTCCCAGTACCCGACACTCTAAGGTTGTATCCTCATCTATTACCAACCCTGCGTGCCCATGTACCCAGCCGCCGGTATGCGTTGACATCGTAACCAGAATATCCCCCGGCTGTAAATCCACAAACTGACGCTCCCCTTGGCTTACGCCACTATCCGTCTTTCTTAAGTCCCCGTCATTCTGGCTCTCCTTCCATCGGTCCTCTCTCGTAAACCAACCCAACAGCGGCGTACACTCCACCTCTGGCGGATAGAATAATGCCTTCTGTGCATCCAGAATCGTCTGAAACTCCCCAGCCTCCAATAGCTTGTCTACCGCAGGCCTACCCAAGCCTGTCTGCAAAAAAATGGTCTCATAATCGGATTCCTCTGTCAGTGTAACCATCGGATAATCCGGAACAAAGCTACCATCCCGATGCGCCCAGTAACGTTGCAGCAAATAAAACAGCAGCAAAATACTTACGCACAAAATCACAATTTCTATTGCTATCAAACGCCATATCGGCCGCCCCTTTTTTCCCGTAAAAGCTTTACTCATAGTGCCTCCAAGAATTCATTTGATAGCATTTTGCCCAAAAAAAGGGAGCAAGATACATCTTCTGCTCCTTCCTCTTTAAAATATATTACTCTCGTTTATTTCGTATTTGTTCTAATGCCCTTTTTATAGTATAATAAAAGTCAGTCCACTGTCCTAAGGGCAGCTGCTTACTGTAGTCAAAACCAAAACGATTACAAAATATATTAATTAGAAATCGAGAATCGAGGAAAAGATGAACACAACTCAAAATTTAGAAATCATGGAGACCATTCTCCGGAAAATCAAGGAATATAACCGCATCCTACTCTTTCGTCATTTCAGACCGGATGGTGATGCTGTCGGCTCAACAAAAGGCTTACAGGAGATTTTAAGACTGACTTATCCGGAAAAGGAAGTGCTTCTTGTGAATGAGGACTATGCCGAGTACATGGCATTCTTAGGTCCGGAAGACGGTATCGTTCCGGACGAAAAATTTGCAGACGCCCTTGGTATCGCCATCGACACGGGAACCGTTGAGCGTCTCTCCAGCAAGAAATATGAAATGTGTAAGGAGACCATCAAAATCGACCACCATATTGATAACAATCCTTACGGCGACTACTCCTGGGTGGAACCGCACCGCACCTCTGCCTGCGAAATGATTGTGAAATTCTATGATACCTTCCGCGACGAGTTGAAGCTGAACGAACAAGCAGCCTTTTACCTGTACACCGGTATGGTGACAGACTCCGGCCGTTTCCGCTATGACGGCGTTACCGGCGAAACACTCCGCCTTGCAGCCATTCTTTTGGATCAGGGCATCAATACCGAGTGGCTGTTTGCAAACCTCTATCTGGAGGAATCCAACCAGCTCCGATTCCAGTCTCATGTCTATGATGTGATGCAGATTACGGAAAACGGCGTCGCTTATCTCTACATCGATCAGAAGATGCAGGAGAAATACCACCTCACACAGGAGAATGCCGGCACAGCCGTAGATTATCTCGAAGCAATCAAGGGCTGTCTGTCCTGGATTGTCTTCATCGAAACAGGCGATGCGGCAGGCACTATCCGTGTTCGTTTACGCTCCCGCTTTGCTCCAATCAACAGCATCGCAGAAAGCTACCGCGGTGGCGGACATGCATATGCCTGTGGTGCAACCATTTACAGCATTGACGAACTGCATTCACTGGTTGCAGAAACCGATGCACTCATCAAAGAATATAAGGAGACTCATGACGGATGGCTGTAAAAATATTAATTACCAACGACGATAGTATCTCCTCTCCCGTGCTGCTCCCACTTATTCAGTGGGCTAATAAGCTTGGCGAGGTCACTATTGCTGTACCTAAATACGAGCAAAGCGGCAAAAGCCACAGTATTCAGCTTCACAACCCCTTCGAGGTTCAAAAGGTTACACTTGCTCCCGGAATTGAGGCATACGCCGTGGACTCGACACCTGCTGATTGTGTACGCTATATGGTGCTTGGACTTGGAATGGAATTTGATCTCATCATTTCCGGCATCAATAAAGGACTAAATGTAGGAATCGATTTGCTCTATTCCGGCACTGCTGCCGCCCTTTTTGAGGCCGGCTGTTGTGGAATTCCGGCCATTGCACTTTCTACCAGTCCGGACAGCTTTGATGAAGCTCTCGCCCATTTAGATCAAATATATGACTACTTTGTAGAACATAAGCTCTTAGAAAAGCATTCTCTTTACAATGTAAATATCCCGGCTGAAACCAACGGAGCCATCCGTATTACCCGCCAGGGTGGTCGTTACTATACAGACGACTTCATTCATGAAGGGAACAACATGGTTCGCCCTGTCGGCCAACCGGTCTTCGAGCCTTGCGGCTTAGAGGAAATTGACACAGATGCTGTTCTATACTACAAATACATCTCCATCTCTCCGGTGTCTATTATCCGTACACAAATGGATATCTTTCAAGAATTGAAGGAGCTGAACCCATAAATACCATTCCTATTTCTTTGCTTTACACACCTCTTGACTGATGCGCAGACCATACAAAAAAACAAGCGACTACATAAAGTAATCGCTTGTTTAATCATTTGTCTTTTTACTATATTTAGATATTTAACAAATCACTGTATACCTTAAGTGCACCGTCGGTGTCGTGTGCGAGTACTTTCTTCGCTAATACTTTACCGAGCTGTACACCCTCCTGGTCAAAGCTGTTTACATTCCATACAAAGCCCTGGAACATAACCTTGTTTTCAAAGTGAGCAAGGAGTGCGCCAAGTGACTTAGGACTCAGCTGGTCGCCAACGATAATACTTGATGGGCGTCCGCCTTCAAAATTCTTGTTTGCATTATCATCTGACTTACCACATGCAAAGGCAACAATCTGTGCTACAACGTTTGCGCATAGCTTCTGCTGGCTTGTACTGCCTTCAATCACAATATCCTGACCCATCTGATTGTTCTTAAATCCAACGAACTGCAGAGGTACGATATCTGTTCCCTGGTGAAGCAGCTGATAGAAGGAATGCTGTCCATTTGTTCCCGGTTCACCAAAAATAACCGGTCCTGTTACATAATTCACCGGCTCACCAAAACGGTTTACTGACTTTCCGTTTGATTCCATATCCAGCTGCTGCAAATGAGCCGGAAAACGGCTAAGTCCCTGTGAATATGGAAGAACTGCTGTATTCTGATATCCCAATACATTACGTTCATAAACACCAATTAATGCATCCATTAATGCCGGGTTTTGCTTGATGTCAGCATTTGTAGCTGTCTTGTCTGCTTCTGCTGCGCCATCTAAGAACTGCGCGAACACTTCCGGTCCAAATGCCAATGATAATACTGCACCACCAACTGCTGATGTAGAAGAGAAACGTCCGCCAATATAGTCATCCATGAAGAACGCTGCCAAATAATCATCACTTTTTGCAAGTGGAGAGGTTTCACTTGTAACAGCTACCATGTGTTTTGCCGGGTCTAAGCCTGCATTCTTTAAGGCATCCTTTACAAAGGATTCATTGGTTAAGGTTTCTAAGGTTGTACCTGATTTGGAAACAAGTACGAAAAGAGCATGTGCTAAATCTGTTGTATATAAAACTGCTGCTGCATCATCAGGATCTACGTTACTGATAAATTTTGCTTCCATTTTGAAGGTGTTATTTACCTTTGCCCAGTTTTCTAATGCTAAGTACATAGCACGAGGACCGAGGTCGCTACCACCAATACCAATCTGAACAACAGTTGTGAATTTCTCACCTGCTGCATTTGTGATTGCACCTGTATGTACTTTATTTGCAAATTCGGCAACCTTCTTCTGCTCTCCAACGTAGAAATCACGTTTGTTAACGCCATCTGCGATAACGTCATCACCCAACTGTCCACGAGTTAACTGATGAAGTACAAGACGTTTTTCCCCTGTATTAATTACTTCTCCATTAAAGAGGGCTGCGTATTTGTCTACAAGCTGGGTTTCATCTGCTAATTTTGCAAGTGCTTCTACTACATTATCATCCACCTGCTTTGCTGCATAGTTGTAAGCCATTCCTGCTGCCATTGGTACGCTGTAGCTTCTTACACGCTCTGCACCATTTTCGCCGGACATAATCTCTGCGAGATTTACCTTCGCAACGTTCTTAAGCTCCTCGTATGCCTTAATCGTATCTAAATTGTTCCAGGTAATCATTGTGATTCCTCCTTAAAATATATTACTTTCATATTAAGTACATTTTGTCTCAAGTATTATACTATCAAAACAGCTTGAATTCAAGTGAATCAAAAAAGCCTTTCTTTGCAGGACCTCCATTAACCTGGCATCCTTATCAACCGGCTCTCTCCACCTCTCCTTACTTAGGCACCCCAAGATAGTAGCCTTGTAATAAATCTACGTCTGTTTTATAACGCAGAAAATCTAATTCCTCTATTGTCTCAATTCCCTCTGCTACAATGCGAATGCCTTTATCGTGAAAGGCTTTTACCATCTGTAGAATTCTATTCTGTTTTTCCTTATTCTCATGCACTCCCGAAACCAAAGAACGGTCGAGCTTAACATAGTGAGGCTTGAAATATTCCACTGCGGACATATCATTGTTTCCGGTAGAGTAATCATCTAACGATAATCTCATTCCGTGATTTTCAATGTCTACCTTTTTATCTCCCCATTTGCACCTGTTCAGCTCTGTGTATTCCACCATTTCAACTATGATTTTTCCTATCATCTCCGGAAAACACTCATAATATAGCTTGCTCTGCCCATCATTCAATACTTCACTTGGAAATGAATTGATACACATATCGTGCGTGTAACCACGTTTTTTGTATTCCATTGCTGCACCAAAACAGGTTGCAATTTCTATAACATAAAGCTTCTCTTCCTTCCGGTACTTATCAATTAATTCCAATGGCGACATACCATACGGACGCATTAACGCTTCATATGCTGACAATTCCAAATTCTTTGCATCAAAAATAGGTTGAAAAACAAAATCAATTTTCAACTGCAAAAGCTCTTCCAGGTCATCTGCATGAAATGGTAAATCACGAAAATTAATCATTTTATCACCACCATCTTTCTTTTCTTCTTGTAGTCACACTTTTCTCAAGCCCTTTGTCATCGCACAACAAACGCAATCCCCTCGTTTTGCGCATATGTATGCGCGGGCGACCCTTCCACCACGGAAAGTATTACATTATCACATTCATCAAAAGCCATTGCTCCAATCTGCACATTCCCGTTCGGAATGACCACTTCCTCCAAGCCTGTACAGGCGCAAAACGCCAGAGCCTCAATCACCTGCAAGCCGGCAGGCAGGATGTTGCGCTATAACCGTAATTATTGCCAAAAGAATACCGGCAGCTACTACTGAAATAATATTCTTAGAAATCTGTTATTTCATTCTGCGCCCACCTATTCCTATAATCAGATAACTTTAGTATAGCACAGCACAGGAAAATGTACAAGATTCAGCATATATTACACTTTTCATGCAAAAAGGACACTCCCAAGTCTTCACTTGAAAGTGTCCTATACACACCGGACTTATTTGTCTAATGTCTTTATCGAATTCTTGTGATGGCAAAGTTGATTAACTATAACGCCTTTTTATTTTTCTTAACGATTAACTTGTCGCAGCATGCCAAGACTCCAGGCAAAATAAACAGAATCAATACAATTGCCACAAAAGAACCAATAGAAAGTGTTTTTACAATAGCTGCTACGGTAGGTTCTTTAAAGCCATTTCCTACTATGGCAGTTACTATTACAAGAATCAATCCGGAGGTAGCAATCGTATGAATTGCTCCTTCATAAGCTTTTTTCAATGATTCCAATACATTTTCGGTCTTTCGATTTTCCACATAGTAGTTTGTATACAAAATTCCATAGTCAATTGTTGCGCCCATCAAAATACATTGAACGATTAGGAGCGCAAGGT
>CAYMYV010000125.1:0-6638 GCA_964394775.1 uncultured Lachnobacterium sp.
GATTTAAATCCTTTGCCAATAAGATTGTATTTGATTTTCATAATGGTATTACAGGAATTGTAGGACCAAATGGTAGTGGTAAGAGTAACGTTGCAGATGCCGTTCGCTGGGTATTAGGTGAGCAGAGCACGAAGCAGCTACGTGGTTCTTCCATGCAGGATGTTATCTTTGCAGGAACAGAGAGCCGTAAACCGTTAAGCTATGCTTATGTAGCGATTACCTTGGATAACTCTGACCATCAGCTTGCGATTGATTTTGAAGAGGTAACGATTGCCAGACGTTTGTATCGTTCCGGGGAAAGTGAATACTTAATCAATGGCAATGTCTGCCGTTTGAAGGAAGTATCAGAGCTCTTTTATGATACCGGTATCGGTAAAGAGGGATACTCTATCATCGGTCAGGGTCAGATTGACCGAATTTTAAGTGGGAAACCAGAGGAAAGACGTGAGCTTTTTGATGAAGCTGCCGGTATCGTAAAGTATAAGAAGAGAAAAGCAACTGCACAGAAGAAGTTAGAGAACGAGCGTGAGAATCTGGTTCGTGTAAACGACATTCTGGCAGAATTAGAGCGTCAGGTTGGACCATTAGAGCGACAGTCAGAAAAGGCAAAGATTTATTTAAATAAGAAGAGTGAATTAAAAGAATTAGATGTGAATATGTTCCTGTTAGAGATGGCACGTATTGAGCGTGAGCAGAAGGAACAGAATGAGAAATTCCGTATTGCCAGCGATGAAATGGAAGAAACCAACGCTGCATATGAGAAAATCAAAGAAGAATACGAGACCTTGGAAGCAGCGATGAAGGATATGGATGAGAAAATTAACTCTATCCGTGAAAATATCAGCCAGTCATCCGTAACCAAGGAAAAATTAGAAAGCCAGATTCAGGTCTTAAACGAGCAGATTCATACAGCTGAGATGACAGATGAGCATCTACAGCAGCGTCTTCTTGCAATTGAAAAGGACAAGCAGGAGAGATTGGTATCGAAGCAGTCTTATGATGAGAAAAAGGCAGAATTAGACCAGCAGTATGCAGCAATTGAAGAGCGTAAGGCCAATGCCCAGAGTGAATTAGAAGCGATTCAGGCTAAGATTACAGAATGTAATACCGGTATTGAGAATGGTCAGGCAGAATTAATCGAGCTTCTTAACAACAATGCGTCAATCAAAGCACGCCAGCAGAGATTCGACACCATGTTAGAGCAGATTAACATTCGTAAAGCAGAGCTTAGCAAGCGTCTTTTAGACCGTAAGACCGAAGAAGCAGATTTGTATTCTGTATTAGAGGGCTATGAGGCAGACCTTGCAAAGGTAAATGAACAGCTCAAATCAACCAGAATGCAGGAAGCAGACCTGTTAGAGAAGGTTCATGGCTGGAAAGAAAAGGACCGCGAGAATAACCGCAAAATAGAAGAGGCTCAGGTGAATTACCATAAGCAGCAGTCTCGTTTAGAATCCTTAAAGAATATTGCAGAGCGCTATGATGGATATGGCAACGCTATCCGTAAGATTATGGAACAGAAGACAGAGAATCCGGGTCTTCTGGGCGTTGTATCTGATTTAATTCAGGTAGACAAGAGATATGAGGTTGCAATTGAGACCGCACTTGGTGGAAATATCCAGAATATTGTTACCGAAGATGAAATGACAGCAAAGAAGATGATTGACTTCTTGAAGGCAAATCGTCTTGGACGTGCGACATTCCTTCCACTTACCAGCGTAAGTGCCAAAGGAAATCCTAAGAATGAAGCTGCTATGGGAGAAAAAGGTGTCATTGGTATTGCAAATGAGCTGGTTTCCTGTGAAGACAAATACAAAGAAGTGGCAGCATACCTGTTAGGACGTGTTCTTGTAGTAGATACGGTAGACAATGCACTGATGATTGCAAGAAAGCATCATTATTCCTTACATATTGTAACCTTAGAGGGTGAATATTTAAGCCCGGGCGGTTCTATGACAGGTGGTGCATTCAAGAATACCTCGAACCTTCTTGCCAGAAATCGTGAAATTGAAGAATTAGAGCATACAATTGTTAAGATTTTACGCGAATTAGAGGATATGAAGGCGAGAAAAGAAGATATTGCAACGGCTCTTGCCTTAAATGAAGAGGAGCTTGTGGCTGTAAAGGCACAGCTTCAGGAGCAGGTAATCGCACAGGCTGCGGCACAGATGAATGTAGAACGTGCCCGTCAGCAGAAGAATGATAGTGAAAATGCATTTGCAAGCCTCATGAACGAAAATGACCAGATGGATATTCAGATTGCTGAAATTAACACCGGCAAGCAGAAGATTTTTGAAGAGGATGCTTATGCGAAACGCCGTAAGGAAGAAATCGAAGAGGAAAGCAAGAGCTTCCAGGCTGTTTTAGAGGAACAGCAAAAGCTGGAAGAGTCTGCAAAACAGGTGGTTTCCGACATTGCTATGGAAGCGGCTACGATGGGGCAGAGTATTCAGTTCGTATTAGAGAACTTAGCACGTATTCATGGAGAAATCGAAAAATACGATGCAGAATGCGACGATTTGAATGCAAATGCTTCCCATGCAAAGGCAGATGTAGAGAAAAAGCTTCATGATATTGAAGAAATCAAGCTTACAATTGCAGCGTCAGTGGATGCTTCCTCCAATTTGCAGCAACAGCTTACAGAGAGTCTTACGAAGAAGGATGAAATGTCAGAAACCTACCGCGGATTTTTCCAGAAGCAGGAGGATATTTCAAAACGCAAGAACAATCTGGATAGAGAGCTTATTCGTTTGAGCAACTCATTAGAAAAGCTCAAGGAATCCGAAGAATTCCAGCTTAATTATATGTGGGAGGAATATGAGATT
The DNA here is from genome assembly GCA_964394775.1 of uncultured Lachnobacterium sp. Lineage (GTDB taxonomy): Bacteria > Bacillota > Clostridia > Lachnospirales > Lachnospiraceae > Roseburia. Next base: position 2,826 of record CAYMYV010000125.1, read on the forward strand.
ACCCCACATGCAGCAGAGGAGCTGCGTAAAGAAACCTATGATAATCTTTCAGAGCTTAAGAAGAAGATTGCTGAGATTAAGGATGAAATCCGTAAGCTTGGAGACGTAAACGTTAACGCGATTGAAGAATACAAGGAAGTGTCTGCCCGTTATGAATTCTTAAAGGGACAGCATGACGACCTAATCGAGGCGGAACAGACCTTGATTGGCATCATTGAAGAATTAGACGTTGGAATGAGAAAGCAGTTTGAAGAGAAATTTGCAGAGATTCAGAAGGAATTTGATGTGACCTTCAAGCAGCTGTTTGGTGGTGGTCATGGTACCTTAGAATTAGTAGAGGATGAGGATATCTTAGAATGCGGCATTCGTATTATAGCGCAGCCACCGGGAAAGAAGCTTCAGAACATGATGCAGTTATCCGGTGGTGAAAAGGCACTCACAGCGATTGCACTTTTATTTGCAATTCAGTCTTTGAAGCCTTCACCATTCTGTCTGTTAGACGAGATTGAGGCTGCACTTGATGATTCAAACGTAGTACGTTTTGCAAATTATTTGAATAAGTTGACTCAGAATACACAGTACATCATCATTACTCATCGAAGAGGTACTATGGCAGCAGCTGACCGTCTCTACGGTATCACCATGCAGGAAAAGGGTGTATCTGCGCTGGTTTCTGTAAACTTAATCGAAAACGATTTGTCAGAATAAATATGCGCAAAGAACTTCGAGGTTAGGAAATCTGACTAAGAATTTCCAGGGAGGAATATCATATATGGAAGAAAAGAAAGGCTTTTTTAGCCGATTGGTTGAAGGCTTAACCAAAACCAGAAATAACATCGTTTCTGGTATTGATGCTATTTTTAGCGGCTTTTCTAACATTGATGAGGATTTTTACGAGGAATTGGAAGAGATTCTCATTATGGGAGATTTGGGCGTCCATGCAACCGAACGCATTTTGGATGACCTTCGCAAAAAAGTAAAAGAAAACCACATCAAAGAGCCGGCAGACTGCAAGAATCTGTTGATTGAAAGCATCAAGGAGCAGATGCAGGTAGAAGAGATGGCATATCGTTTTGAAAATGAGAAGTCCGTGCTTCTGATAATTGGTGTAAACGGAGTTGGTAAAACAACCACGGTCGGAAAGCTCGCAGGCAAATTGAAGGCTGCCGGGAAAAAGGTAGTAATTGCAGGTGCGGATACCTTCCGTGCAGCGGCAGGTGACCAGCTGCAGGAATGGGCAAAACGTTCCGGTGTAGATATGGTTGGCGGACCGGAGGGGTCTGACCCGGGGGCTGTTGTGTATGATGCAGCAGCGGCAGCTAAAGCAAGAAATGCAGATGTCTTAATCGTTGATACAGCGGGACGTCTCCATAATAAGAAAAATCTTATGAATGAATTGGGTAAGATTAATCGTATATTAGAGAGAGAGTACCCGGATGCATTTCGCGAGACATTGGTTGTTCTTGATGCCACTACAGGCCAGAACGCATTGGTTCAGGCAAAGGAATTTGCAGAGGTAGCAGGGATTACAGGTATTGTTTTAACCAAGATGGATGGAACTGCGAAGGGCGGTATTGCCGTAGCAATTCAGTCAGAATTGAATGTGCCGGTAAAATATATCGGTGTAGGAGAATCAATAGACGATTTGCAGAAGTTTGATTCTGATGAATTTGTGAATGCGTTATTTACGACTACAGAATAAATGGCTGTGGTTGAATGGTTGTAAGTGTTTGAAAGGAATGAAGTGTTATGTTGACATTGGAAAAATTTGAAGAGGCGAGTGAAAAGGTTAAAGAGGTGACACTGGAAACCAAGCTTATCTATAGTGAGTTTCTAAGTGAGCAGACTGGTAATAAGGTATACCTAAAACCAGAAAATATGCAGCTGACAGGTGCATACAAGGTTCGTGGTGCATATTACAAGATTAGTACCTTAACCGATGAGGAGAGAAGCAAGGGGCTAATTACAGCATCTGCCGGAAACCATGCACAGGGTGTGGCTTATGCTGCAAAGCGTTATGGCTGTAAGGCTGTGATTGTTATGCCGACAGGCACACCGCTGATTAAGATTAACCGTACCAAGAGCTATGGTGCAGAGGTGATTCTTTATGGCGATGTGTATGATGAAGCCTGTGCTCATGCATTAGAGTTAGCAGAAAAAGAAGGTTATACCTTTATTCATCCATTTGATGACCTTGCCGTTGCAACAGGTCAGGGAAGTATCGCAATGGAAATCTTCAAAGAGCTTCCATTAGTAGAATATATCCTGGTTCCAATTGGTGGTGGCGGACTTGCTACAGGTGTATCAACATTGGCAAAGCTATTAAATCCAAAGATTAAAGTAATTGGTGTAGAGCCGGCAGGTGCAAACTGCATGCAGGCTTCCTTTGAAGCAGGAAAGGTAACTACACTTCCAAGTGTGAATACCATTGCAGACGGTACTGCGGTTAAAACACCTGGCTCTGAGATTTTTCCATATATTCAGAAGAATCTGGATGACATCATCACGATTGAGGATGATGAACTGATTGGTTCCTTCCTTGACATGGTAGAAAATCACAAGATGGTAGTAGAGAACTCTGGTCTTTTGACAGTAGCTGCATTGAAGCATTTGGATGTACGGGACAAACGGGTAGTATCCATCCTAAGTGGTGGAAATATGGATATCATTACCATGTCGTCTGTAGTACAGCAGGGGCTCATTTTTAGAGACAGAATATTTACCGTATCTGTTCTGTTGCCGGATAAGCCGGGTCAGTTATCTATGGTGGCTGATATTATCGCTAAGGGACAGGGAAATGTTATTAAGCTTGAGCATAATCAGTTTGTATCGACCAACCGTAATACAGCAGTGGAGCTTCGTATTACCATGGAAAGCTTTGGTACGGAACACAAACAGAGCATTATGGATAGATTAGAAGAAGCAGGATACAAGCCAAGAGTGGTAAGAACCTTGTTATAAAAATATTTAGGGGTGTCGAGAAAAAATACTTGACACCCCTTCTCTATTGTGATAATCTATCCAAGGCGTGTTGGTGAGAGTGCGTAATAAAATAAGGTGAACGATATGGAATCAAAAGTTGAACTTGCGTATTTATACGACTTTTACGGAGAACTTTTAAATGAGCATCAGAGATATATTTATGAAGAGCATGTTCTAAATGATTTATCCTTAGGAGAGATTGCAGAAGAAGAAGGAATTAGCCGCCAAGCAGTTCATGATATGGTAAAACGCACGAAAGTGAAGCTTATGGATTATGAAAACAAACTTCACCTGGTAGAGAAGTTTATGCATATTAAAAATGATGTAGGACAGATTCATGAGCTTGCAAAGCAGTTCAAGGAATCCAAGGATGAAAATATCTTAGATGATATTGAAGCTATTTCAAATCAAATAATAGAGGAATTATAATATGGCATTTGACAGTTTATCAGAGAAACTGCAGAACGTGTTCAAAAGCCTGCGAAGCAAAGGTCGTCTTACTGAGGATGATGTAAAGGCTGCCTTAAAGGAAGTAAAGCTTGCTCTTTTGGAAGCTGATGTTAACTTCCGTGTGGTAAAACAGTTCGTCAAAGACGTACAGGAACGTGCAATCGGACAGGACGTTATGAACGGACTTAATCCTGGTCAGATGGTTATCAAGATTGTGAATGAGGAAATGGTAAAGCTGATGGGCTCTGAAACAACAGAGATTCAGTTCCAGCCAGGCAAGTCATTAACCGTAATCATGATGGTCGGTCTTCAGGGTGCCGGTAAAACAACCACCACAGCGAAGCTTGCAGGGAAGTTCAAGACCAAGGGTAAGAAAAGCTT
>CAYMYV010000126.1:0-6615 GCA_964394775.1 uncultured Lachnobacterium sp.
TCATTGGTGAATACTCTGTATTCCCACTTGATTCTACAACCTTAAAGGATGGTGCATTAGAATATTTTGAGAACTTCTTATGTAACTGTGATCAGTACAATATCGCTCCAATGCTGTGGGATACGAACTCCTTATTTAAGAAGGATGGTACTGGTTTCTGGAACCAGGATTTGGCAAAGATTTTCTTGGATTACAGCTATGAAGCACAGGCTTCTATTTCTGAGGATGATTTAGTTGCAGCTGCAAAAGCGAAGAAAACCGAGTTAAAGGAAAATGCCTCTACAGCATTCAAGTTAGGGGAAAATGAAGCGATTGCATGGCTTATGTACAACAGCTCTGACTGGACTACCATGTACTGCTCACAGGATAAATATGACCCAACCCAGATAAGTACAGGCATAGTTGCTACGGATGTATATGTAACCGGTGAAGGCACATACACAGTAGCGCTTGACTTTACTGGAACCTCCGGCGGATATGCAAACGGTGTGGTATTCTCAGCGATCGGTATTGACAATGGTGAATTATTATATCCAGGATACTATATTGAGATTACAAGCCTAAAGATTAATGGTGAGGAATATGAATTAACCGGTCAGTATTATACAACCAGTGATAATCAGGATACCACACGTGTAAATCTTTACAATGCGTGGGTAACAAAGATTCCGGAAGATGCACATTGCAAGGGTGATATCAATTACGCTACTCCTTGCGTAGTAGATGAGAATCTCGGCCAGGTTAGAACAATTGAAGTAACATTTGAATATATTGCACCTTAAAAAATAGGACTGCGAAAGCAGTCCTATTCTTTATATAATCGACGTTTTGAATAGCTGTCACGATAGTCACTTGGCGTAAGTCCGGTGACTTTTTTGAATGCATTGGTGAAGTTGTGAGGGTCGGCATAACCGATGTTATATCCAATCTGGGAGATGGAGTGGTTCGTTTCGCTAAGCTCCGCCTTGGCGTGCTCCATCTTAGTGGTCATAAGAAACTGCTTGATAGATACCTTGGACCATTTCTTGAAATAGGTAGTAAGGTATTTTTCGTTGTAGCCGAAGTAGTCAGCTATGTCAGCTACGCGAAGGTTACTGCATATATTGAGTGTAATGTAGTCTACGATATCATTGTAGAGCTGGCTGCTGTTATCTGCGTTGTTGTATTTACGGTAGCTGATGCTTTGAGCGCTAAGCTCGGAAAGGATAACGGAGGTGTTGAAATTGTTGAGACACTTCATGCCGTAGCGACGCTCGGAATCCTGAAGCTGCTTCATTAGAAGCACCATACGCTCATAGGACTGTAGTTCCCCAAAGGCCGGAATTGTAATTGAGAGCGAGTCATGCTCCGCAGCTATGCTCTCAGAGCCTGCGATATCCACAACGTCATAGGAGCTGGTTGGCGCAAAATGCATCCAATAAAAGGAACAGTCGCTGGAACGATAGCCGTGCTGATATACCAGCGGAGGCATAAGTAGATACTGTCCTTTTTTTACCACATGCTCGGTATCATTTTCCGAAATGTATAATTCGCCCTTGGTCACTACAAATAGCTCAAAGTCAAATAATTGTCTGGTTAAGTGCATCCATTCTGAGTTTGGTGCAGTAAATTTGCCTGCAAAATTGTATTGAAATGGAGTCGCAGAGTTGAATTTAAACACTTTCATCTAACAAAATCACACCTTATACAACATATTTTTTACACAAATATCAAAATAAAGTTTTCGAAGTTATGTATTCATAGCTTGATAATAGCCCAAAAATCAAGCCTTGTAAAGCATAATACGCAAATCCGGGTGCCAAATCCCGGGAAAAGTGCACGACAGGGAAACAAGTGATTTTTTTACACTTATTCCAAGCTTCGGGAATTTACATAATACTCCATTCTGCGCTATTATTATGCCATAAGGAAAAAACCGTAAATTGCATTTGCTTGGAACGGGATAAGGAGGAACAATATGAGAAAGTGGAAATCATTTATCGCATTATTTCTGGTAATGTGTCTTGGCGTAGGAACACTTGCAGCCTGTGGCGGCAATGACAAGAACACAGAAACAGGAAGCGAAGCAAACAGCTCAGAAACAGAAACAGAATCAGAAACAGGCTCTGAAACCGCCGGAGCTGGTTATGAGCAGTACAAGGTACTGGGATTATCCTTTGATGGAAACGTAGAGGACAATTCCGGAAAAGGTAATAACGGTACAATAAACAAAGATGGAACCTATGCAGAGGGTGTAAGCGGACAGGCGTTAGTATTTGATGGAAGCACCTATGTGGACCTTGGTAAATCAGGCACACTTCAGCCGTCGACACTTACATTTGCAGCATGGATTAAGGTGGACGCTACACTTGCCGGAGAACACATGATTACATGGTTTAAGCCAAGTGGGAGATATCAGGGCGAAGGCTGGTACTTATCATGTCTTGATGACAACACACCACTCAAATTATCTGTAGGTAAATCTACAGGACAGCCGATGGAAATCTTTGTATCCGGAAGCAGAGCAGAATTCTTCCCGGCTGGCGAATGGGTACATATTGCAGTAACCTATGACTCTGAGTCTCAGACAGCAGCAATCTACCGTAATGGAATTGCGCAGAGCGTACAGTATATTAATGATAAATCGGTGATTGGCGTTGACGAAAGCAGCAACAAATACATTGGATTCAACTCACCTGGTTATAATGGCGGATATGCAAAAATGACAATGGACGAATTAGAAATCTACAATAGTGTATTGTCATCAGCCGACATCGTAGATATCTATACCAGATATGGTGCAGAATTTGATGGAGAGCAGATTGTAATTAATGATTATGACAACCTGTCACTTTCTCTTCAGTCTGTAACAGGTAATATAACACTTCCAACCGAAGGCGCATCCGGAAGTAAAATCACATGGGCATCCTCAAACGAGGCAGCGCTTTCCTCTGCCGGTGTAGTAACAAGACCGGCCAAGGGCGAAAATGATGCAAAGGTAACCTTGAGTGCAACCATTACCTATGGAGAATTCAGCAAGGAAAAGACCTTTGAGGTATGCGTAGAAGCAATTTCTGATTTCACCGATTTGATGGATTTTGACATGGGCGATATTGTGCTTATGGATTCATATGAAACCAATGCATTTTCCAAAGAGGTGGATTATTTAAAATCCTTAGATGCAGATAAGCTCTTAAAAGGCTTCTGCGATATCGGAGGAGTAGCAAGCAGTGCGACTCTTTATGGCGGATGGGAGAATTCCGCAATCAAAGGACATACCCTTGGTCACTATCTGACAGCAGTATCGCAGGCATATGCAACCTCAGGAGATAAAGAATTATTAAACATTGCAAATCACATTGTAGATGTTCTTGCAGAATGCCAGAACGACGAAACCGGCTATCTGGCAGCAATTCCGGAAAGCCACTATACACAGATTGAGAATGGTAATACCTCCGGAACATGGGTGCCTTGGTACACCATGCACAAGGTTATGGCAGGTCTTATCGATGCTTATGAATTAACGGGCAATGAAAAAGCCCTTACCGTAGCATCCAAATTGGGCGACTGGGTATATTCCAGAACCTCGAAATGGTCAGCTGCAACTCAGGCAACTGTTCTTAACGTAGAATACGGCGGCATGAATGACTGCTTGTATCAGTTATATAGCCATACCAAATCAGAGAATCATCTTCAGGCAGCTCATAGCTTTGATGAGATGACATTATTTGATTCTCTTTACAATGGTGAAGATGTATTAAACGGCAAGCATGCTAACACCACAATCCCTAAGATTGTTGGTGCCTTAAACAGATATATCACACTTGGAGAGTCAGAGGAATACTACCTTCAGGTAGCAGAGAACTTCTGGGAAATCGTTGTAAATAATCACACCTATATCACGGGTGGTAACAGTGAGTGGGAGCACTTCGGCGAGGCAAACGTGCTTGACGCAGAAAGAACCAACTGTAACTGTGAAACATGTAACACCTACAACATGCTAAAGCTTACCAGAGAGTTATTCAAAATCACCGGTAAGAGCAAATATGCAGATTATTATGAAAATACATTTATCAATGCAATCCTTTCCTCACAGAACCCTGAGACAGGTATGACAACATACTTCCAGCCAATGGCTACAGGCTTCTTTAAGGTATACAGCTCTGCAACCGGACATTTCTGGTGCTGTACAGGCTCAGGCATGGAGAACTTCTCTAAGCTAGGAGACAGCATTTATTACAAGGATGATAACAGTGTATATGTAATCCGTTTCACATCCTCTAAGCTGACATGGGAAGAAAAAGGCATTACAATTACACAAAAGGCAGACATTCCTATGCAGGATACTGCAACCTACACCATTAACACATCCGGAAAAGATGTAAGTGCAGATATCGTTCTTCGTGTTCCTGATTGGATTGCAGGTGACCCGGTTATAACCATCAATGGAACTAAGACAGATGTAAAGGTTGTAAATGGATTTATCCGTCTTTCCCGTACATGGAAGGATGGCGATGTAGTAAAATACACAATGCCAATGGAAGTTGTAGTATATGACCTTCCGGATAACGAAAATGTAGTAGCATTCAAATATGGTCCTATCGTTTTAAGTGCGAACCTTGGAAACGAAGATATGGTAACAGGAACAACCGGTGTTAATGTAACAATCCCAACCCTGTTCTCAGATATCAGCGATGTAATCAAGGTAAACGGAACCATTGACGAATGGCTTGCTAACATCAATGATAACCTGGTACGTAAAGTCGGCTCTTTAAATTTCACATTGGAAAATGCAGATAGAGAGTTAGTATTTTCACCTCATTACAAGCAGTATCAGAACAGATATGGCATTTACTTTGAGCTTATCGATTCTAATACCGACGTAGAAGAGGACGAAAGTGATAAGTATGTGGTAATCGACAGCCTTCCGGTGGCAAACGACCAGTATGAGTTCTCTCATAATCTTGTGGGTGACCTGACAAATACAGGAACACACAAGGGCTTAAACTACAGAGATGCAGCTCCTGGCGGATACTTCAGCTATGATATGGCAGTAGAGAAAAACACAACAAACTATCTGTGTGTGAAGTTCTTCAGCGGTGACGCAGGAAGAGCATTCCAGATTCTGGTAAATGGTGAGGTATTAAAGGACGTAGTTTTGGAAAATGTTAATCCGGACAATTTCTACGATATGTATATTGAGATTCCGGCTTCTATGGTAGCAGGAAAAGATAAAGTAACCATTACATTTAAAGCTAATGGCAGCTACTATGCAGGTGGTATCTTCGATAAACTTAGTATTGTAAAAGAGAAATAGGTACAAAGCAATAAAGAGTACCTCCGTCAAGTAAAGACAATATAAAATAAGCCATGCGAAAACTCGGCGCAAAAGAGCGCCTCAGACAATCGCATGGCTTATTACATTTTACTTTATAAAATATGGTTTCCTTCTGATGTGTACTTGTCTAACGTATTAACCTCTGCATGAATTCCCTCCGCAGGAGTTATAGGACCCTCGGGAGGATTCATAGGACCCTCCGGGGCGCCGATAGGACCGGTTGGTGGAATCGGAGGCAGATAATGTGCGATTTCATTATAGTTTTCAGCTTCTGCTTCGTTATGTGCCACGGTTGGGGTCAGACCGGTGCAGTCACACGAGGAGGCGGCGAAGAGATAGTCGTCGTTCATGGTTGGATTGCTTTCATAGAAGGAGATTTTGTCCTTTAAGCTTGGGATTGCTTCTTTTTGACTTGTGCTTTTTGAATTTGGGATTTTATCGTTTGAAGAGGATGCGTGTGATTTTGTGGAATTATCCTGGGATTTCATAGGGGATATGCTCCTTTACAATATTCTATTATGGTTGATTTACATTTTGTGGATAGTATGTGAGTATTGTAATGAAATATGCATCGATAAAGAAGTAGGGCTGCGCCAAATGCAATTTTTTTGTAAATTTGCGTCGCCCCTCTTTTTACCTTATAGGAAATTGCGTCGTCAGACGCATCAATTCTCAAGTTCGCTTGCGAACTTGCAAGCGTCAGGATGACGCTTTTTTATGCCTCCCCACCATGAGTAATCCACTTCAATAGATAGAATATTGAATTTCTAAAAGTGCATTCTTGCTCTTGTCTATTATTTATGTCTTCTGAAAAGTCAAACAGTTGCCGGGATATTGTATGTAGTGCAAGGACTTTTTTGGAATTTCCTTAGTTCTTCTTAATGCGTCCATCAAGTAAAATGTAATGAGTCATGCGATTGTTTGAGGCGCTATTTTGCGCCGAGTTTTCGCATGACTCATTTTATATCAACTTTGCTTGATGGACGCATTTAGAAGAACTTGGAAAGTACAACTTAGTCCTTGCAGCACATACAATATCCCGGCAACTGTCTGCCAAATCAGAAGACACAAACACATCGAGCAAGAATGCACTTTAAGAAATTCTACTATTCTCTCTAATTTGTGGATTACCCATGGTGGGGAGGCATAAAAAGAGGGGCGACGCAAATTATGAAGTTCATAAGCTTGCGACAGCCCCTATAGCATTTTTTATTAACGGTTGTTAATTAATTTTGTTAATTCTACCGGATCAACGATTACGCCATCTTTGTAAACTCTCATGTTACCGGAAGCGATTT
>CAYMYV010000127.1:0-2872 GCA_964394775.1 uncultured Lachnobacterium sp.
ACCGGCAATCATACGAAGAGTTGTGGATTTACCACATCCTGAAGGTCCTACGAATACGATAAACTCCCCTTTTTCGATTTCTAAATTGAAATCATGTACGGCATGGAAACCGTTTGGATAGATTTTGTTAATGTCTTTAAAAGAGAGATATGCCATAATTAACTCCTTAACTGTAAAATTTCTGTGTAACAAAGTACGAATGGCGCAACACCCTTCGCATCATTTTCAACAACTGGTTCCGAAATATAATATTCATAAGATCCATCTCGACGTGGGTTATCTTCTGGTCCAAGTCCTGCCACCAAGCAGATACCACCCAAATTCAGCTCATCATTCTCATTTACGTCCAGATATTTCTCACAAATACCATCAAATGTACCCTTGCCAAGACTAGCATAGCTTTCATCTAATACTCCGAGGCGGGCACCCTTTAACATCGCATATGCAATCATCGCAGAACCACTTGTTTCTAAGTAGTTTCCATCTCTTCCCGGCTGATCAACCACCTGCCAGTACATTCCACTCTCTTCATCTCTGAATGCCTTGATATCTAACATAAGCTGTTTGAAGATACTAACAATATCTGCTACCTTATCAGCACCTGCAAGTTCAATAATATCAACCATTGCCACAGAGAACCATCCAATGGAACGAAGCCAGAAATTCTTAGACAAGCCTGTTTCTTTGTCTGCCCAGAAAATTGATTTTGAACAATCACATCCGTGATAGTATAAACCTGTCTTTTCATCTCTCATGTATTTTCCAACATTACTAATCTGAGCAATTACATCAGAATAATCTTCGTTAAGATAGTACTTTGCGTACATAGCGGAAAATACCTGAGCCATATAAATTCCATCCAGCCAAATCTGGTTCGGATAAATCTTCTTATGCCAGAAATTTCCGGTAATGGTACGAGGCTGTTCTTTAATCTGCTCATACTGTAATTCAATCGCTAAACGATATTTTTCTTTTTTTGTTTTCTCATATAGCCCAAAAAGGACCTTACCTTCATTAATATCATCTACGTTATATTTCAGTTTGTCATAGCCTAAAATAGAGCCATCTTCCTGTACATAGTAATCAATGAAATTTTCTGCAAAATCAAAATATTTTGCATCTCCGGTAATATCACCAATGGTAAGGAGTGATGTAATCATACATCCATCAATATAATTCCAATGTGGTGGTTTTCCATGTCTTATCGCTTCAATGTTCCAAAATGGAGCATCCGGCTTAGACATAGCAATTAATCTGTCAATATACTTATCAATCTTCTTGTACATATATGTTCCTCTCGGGAAAGTAAATATTTTTATGACACCCTACTCTCTTGTAAGCTTGCCAATATTGTTTGCAATCAGTTCTTCGCCTTCTGCACCCTCTACCGTAACATTACGGATGGTAAGAGTTTCTACGTTATTGAAGTACATTCCAACCTTGCAATATGGTTCCAGATAATCCTGAGACGCGCATTTAAAAGGCTGTGCATCATCTGCATAAGTGAAATTAATATTCTCAACATTAATTTCCTTAATCTGCTGCTCTGGCAAACCATCACAGAAGCAGGCTGCTGCTTCGCAATTTACACATTCCATATTACGGAATGTAAACTTACCAAGATAAGGAGTTCTCTCATCCACTGGATGTGGCTCTCTTGACCATACATATTCGCTATGACGGTCCGGGTCACAACAGTTGTAATACATATTAATAACGATTGGTGTGATTACACCATCCATCTTAATATTTTCGAATAAAACACCATCAATTACCGCATCTTTTCCTCTGCCTCGGCGAGTCTTAATTCTAAGACCACGCTCTGTCTTATTGAAAATACAACGATTAACGGTCAGATTTGTAACACCACCTGCCATCTCGCTTCCGAGAGTAACTGCGCCATGACCAAACTGCATCAGGCAGTTGGTAATTGTATGACGATTTGCAGGCTGTTTAAAGGTTCTACCAATATCAATCTTACCCGATTTGATAGCGATACAGTCATCTCCTACACTAAAGCGACAACCAATAATATTAACTACATCACAGGCTTCCGGATCAATTGCATCTGTATTTGGGCTATTCTTTGGCGCCTGAATATCCAAATCCAGAAAATCCACATTCTTTGAAAAATATGGATGAAGCTGCCATGAAGCAGAATTCTTAGCCAAAATACCGTGAACATGAATACCATCACAACGATTAAAAAACAGAAGTCTTGGTCTTGCAACAGTATAATGATTTACATGTGCATCATCCCACCATTCTGCCGCCGGAGCATTTCCATCTACAGTTCCGCGTCCTACGATAGTAATATCTTCTGCATATTCCGCAAAAATAAGTGCCTGATACATCGGTACAGCTACACCTTCCCATGTTCCAACATGAACATCTTCACCTGTAACCATATCCTTTACAATACCAGGAATAGGTGCATAATCCTCTTCCTTAGTACTTCCAAGAATTGTTGCTTTTTCTGCCAGTTCAAGTGTCATATGACTCTTTAGGCACAATGGAGCAGTAAGATAAGTTCCTTCCGGGAAATATAATCTTGCTCCCTTTTGAAGACAGTTAATTGCTGTCTGACACGCTCTCGTATCATCAGTTACCCCATCACCCTTTGCACCAAAGTCTTGAACATTAATGCATGCTGACTCGTCTTTAGTTGTAAATTCAAATTTTCCAGACCATACATCAGATGTAACCTCATACCTTGTAGAAGGTTCTAACCCGAATAATGAAAAAATATTGGTATCCGCTTTAAGCTTCTCTTCACCATTTACATAAATGGTATAATTTTCCCCCTTATAATATGGTTGGTCGTTCTGCCACTCAAAACAAGCTGACGTTGATGAAGTAAATAATAATTTAA
>CAYMYV010000127.1:2972-6601 GCA_964394775.1 uncultured Lachnobacterium sp.
GCCAAAAATGTCCAATACTTCTTCTGTGGAAACATCATCCATTTACTGTTCTGACCCTTATAGGTTTCAAAAAAACGGAAAACGTTGTTTACCAATATATCTGTCACCATGCCCATCACAACTGCAAGCATAACGATCATATCCAGCATATCGGTAACATATATATTTAATCCCCACAGAATAAAGAAACACACTGCACCGGCGAACCAGAACTTTACGAATAACGCTAACACCCAGCTTGGAATCTTATCAATCAATCCGGTACGATACTGCTTACCCGGATCAATCTTTTTCTCGGCATCGGTATATACTTTTTTATCCGCATTGAGGAGTCGCTCAACTGCTTCATCTTTTTTTTTATTACTTGCCATACTTATTAATAATTCCTACTTACAAATTATTCATCTTCACTAATATCGATAGAACCAAGTTCACCATTATCCTCAACATCAACAGATGTGTTAATCTTCTTGAAGAGTTTTGCAAATAATGGTTCTAGTGCAATACATACCATGGTAATTATTACCGTCACAATATGCATTTGAATATAATAATATGCATTGTAGATATACTGTGTTGCTTCAGTAACTACAATTGGATTCTCCGGTCTTGTAAGTGCGTAGTCGATACGGCCAAGATACCAAGCATCGGCAATAATAACAATAATGTACATTACATACATCAAAGCAATCATGAGCCAATTTGGCTTCTTACGCTTTGGAAATGCACTAAGCATACACACATATGACAATATGGAAAGAAGCATTGAAACAAATGCACTAAATCCCATATGTTTACCATAAATCTTCGCTGTAGTATTGGAAATATCCGTCAGGTTCAATGAGAACACTAAGAACGAAATGGTAAGTGCCAACAGTGGAATATATTGTGGATTTCTCTTTAAAGTAACAAGAAATTTTCTACATTTTTCCTTAATCCAGGCTCCAAAACCTGATGATTTTTTTACATTCTGCTCTGCCATAATTTTCAATCCTTTATCTTATTGCGTTAGTAGTTTCTTTGTCAAAGAAATGAACTCGATCAAAGGATACACTAACTTCATCACCCAATTTATAGTTCGCCCATTCACGTAGCTTTGCAGTTGCCTTGTGTCCGCCAATTGTACCATGTACCAAAGTGGTCTGACCAAGATTTTCATTCGTAACAACACTAAGCTTCACATCATCGCCATGAATGATATTTTCAGGACGTACACCAAGTGTAATGACTTTTCCAACATAATCCTTTAGAATATTTTTCTCATCATCACTCAATTTATATTCGATACCATCTCCTACCAACTTGTCATCCTCTACTGTACAGTCAAAGAAGTTCATAGGAGGAAGTCCGATAAACGATGCAACAAAAATATTTGCCGGAGTATCATATAATTCAAGCGGAGTTCCAATCTGTTGAACATAACCCATTGACATACATACAATTCTATCTGCCAAAGTAAGGGCTTCTGTCTGGTCATGGGTTACATAAATCATTGTCGCACCAAGGCGTTTATGTAACAGAAGAATTTCACGTCTTGTTGCACCACGAAGCTTTGCGTCAAGGTTTGACAATGGTTCATCAAAAAGGAATACCTTAGGGGTACGTACAATCGCACGACCCATGGCAACTCGCTGTCTCTGACCACCGGAAAGCTGTTTTGGTTTTTTATTCAGCTGGTCCGTAAGTCCTAAGATTTCTGCAGCTGCTAATACCTTCTCATGAATTACGTTTGGATCTTCATGGCGAAGGGTAAGTGAAAACGCCATGTTTTCATAAATCGTCATATGTCCATACAATGCATAGTTCTGGAACACCATTGCGATATCTCTATCCTTTGGTGGCTGCTGTGTTACATCTTTGCCATCAATGATTAAATGACCAGAAGAAATATCCTCCAATCCGGCAATCATACGAAGCGTCGTTGACTTACCGCAACCAGAAGGTCCTACCAATACGATAAATTCACCATCTTCAATATCCATGTTAAAATCAAACACAGCCTGGACATTATTATCATATATTTTGTTCAGATTTTGTAAACTTAATGAAGCCATATATTACTCCAATCCTTTTTCTTTCTTATAATTGTTAAGTGTTACAGATTTATATATACCAACCACTCCTGCAATCAGGCAACATGCCGCTGAAAGTAATAGCATCATAACACAATAGTTATATTGACCATCACCCATAACCAAGGCCTCTTCGCCATTAATCAGCTCAACTGCATTGTGAGCCATACGAGGAATACCCCAAATACGTGCAATCTGCAACACACCAACTACAATAATTGTATAAGCATAACCAATTTTATAATTCTTAAGTCCTTCTGACGATAAAAACGAAGCCAATAGGAAAATAAGATTATATACAACTGATATTCCAATTGTCATTGTATAATAATATTTGTTTACATCTGACTGATAGATGTTTACAAAATATAATACACCAAATACAATTGCTAAATAAGACATATTTGCCGAAAGCTTATTTTTCGTATAAAGGAGTCTGTCTTTTTTAATTTCTTTCACATCGCGTGCCATCTTTTATACCCCCTTACCCTCTTCAATAAGCTTTTTCTCAGCTTTCATTAACACAACCTTTAATACAAGGTTTATTATGTTTATCAAAGTAACCAGTAACAAGAATCCGAATATAACTACACTGATATCAAACCAGAATGTAGAATCTGTGTAATTGAATTTGAGAATCTCTGCTCTCTTAGCCATCTCCTCAAAATCAACCAGTAAATACTGTGCTCTATATGTAAATATATTGCTGAGTGCCCATACAGAAGCAGCAACTGCCGCAACTGCGTTCACGCCAACAGTAATGTAATTTGCAATGTAATATCTTCTACGATTGTGATTCTGGAACAAAAACTGTGTAACCGCAAGAAGAATTAACACAATACCTAATGTGGTAAGCTGTTTATTAAAATCCTGCATATAATAATAAATCTCAGTTCCAGCAACCTTTGGTTTTTCAATATTTTCTGCATAATAGGCGAACTCGCTATCATACATGTCTGTCATAATTCCTAATGAATATACAAATACAAGCGCACTTGCTATTAACAATGCATAGCAAACAATACGCTGGAGAATCATTTGTTTCTTATACATATCTGTCTCCATTTCTTCGCCCATTCTGGCAAAGGATTTTAGTCGTTGCCATCGCGCGACCATTAATTTTATTTTTATACTATCTCTTGTTTTGTATTTTTCCGGCGGAGGAGATATCCTCCTCCGCCGGAATGATATTGATTTGTTTCAAAAATATTTCTAATTATTTAGAAAGTGATTCATAGAAATCAATAAGTCTGTCATATGCATCCTGTTTAATTAAGAGGTATGCAGAACCGCTCATTGTATCAGAAACGTTCTTAGCAGCGCTAGCAGCATCAGTTGCACCGATAGCTGCGTATCCACCTACGATAAAGTCAACGAAAGCGTTTGTTTCACCCTTAGAGGTTGAGAAGCTGTTTGAAAGATCTGTATATTCATTGATCTTGTTGTTTTCTTCGCTTGTTGTAGGAAGAGTTGTAGGTACAATTGAATACCATGGATTTTCTGTAATAGCTAATTCCGGATGCTTAATTGTTCCAAGACCGATAGCTGTTGAGATAT
>CAYMYV010000128.1:0-6461 GCA_964394775.1 uncultured Lachnobacterium sp.
AACGAACAAAAACAGTGGATTGACAAAATACGTGAATGTGACTGGGGAGCTGCAAAGCTTCTTGCCGAACTGCTAGAACAGGATAAATTTTATGATATGGCCGGTGAAGGAAGTCTAATTATAATGACAGATGAAGAAAAAATTGTTTCATTCTGTACATTGACACGAAAGGACTGCGTTGAAGACGACACATTATTTCCATGGATAGGATTCGTATTTACCGCACCTGAATATCGTGGGAACAGATATAGTGGAGAGCTCGTGGAATATGCCTGCGATAAAGCAAAAGAGCAGGGCTTTGAGAATGTGTATATTGCCACAGACCATATCGGACTTTATGAAAAATACGGCTTTACATATATCGAAAGCCGCGTTGATATCTCGAATGATATAAGCAGAATTTATTACAGGAAACTAAAAGAGTAATTGGATGAATAGTGATACAGAAAAATCAATATTACAGGGAAAGTGAGGCTGCGATATGGCAGGAACCTTATATTTATGCGCAACACCAATTGGAAATCTGGAAGACATCACCTTCCGTGTGCTTCGCACCTTAAAGGAAGTGGATTTGATTGCTGCAGAGGATACAAGAAACTCTATCAAGCTGCTGAATCATTTCGACATTCAGACGCCAATGACCAGTTATCATGAGTTTAATAAAATTGAAAAAGCCTATCAGCTGGTAGCAAAGCTAAAGGAAGGCAAGAATATCGCACTAATTACGGATGCAGGTACACCGGGTATCTCTGACCCGGGAGAAGATATCGTGCGCATCTGCTACGAGGAAGGCATTGAAGTGACCTCTCTTCCGGGAGCAGCAGCCTGCATTACAGCGCTCACCATGTCGGGACGCGCCACAAGGCGTTTCGCATTTGAAGCCTTTCTTCCAAAGGATAAGAAAGAAAGAAGCGCAGTTCTTGAGGAGCTAAAGAATGAAACAAGAACCATTATTATCTACGAAGCACCGCATCATTTGTTAAAAACAGTAAGGGAGCTGATGGATGCGCTTGGGGACAGAGAGCTAACCATTTGCAGGGAGCTGACAAAGAAGCATGAGGAGAAGATTCAAACGACATTTTCTTCGCTACTTTCCTATTATGAGGACAAAGAACCACGAGGAGAGTATGTTTTAGTAATCTGCGGGAAAACCCGCGACGAGATTGTAAAAGAGCAGCAGTCTTCCTGGGAAAGCATGACAATTGAAGAGCATATGGCGCATTATGAGAGCCAGGGAATTGACCATAAGGAAGCCATGAAGCTGGTAGCAAAAGATAGAGGCGTTAGCAAAAGAGACATTTATCAATATCTGGTGAAATAAGATGAAGAAAAATAAGAGGGCATTATGGGGAATAGGGTTATCTCTTATGATGGGACTTGTGGCATGTGGCACGAATCCTGCGAATGGAGAAACACCTACAGATTATGAGAGCAGTATAGAGGGCGGAAGCGGCACAGGAGAGGAACGTGTTACGGAAGGTGAAAATGCTGCAGGAAGTGAAAGTACAACAGAAACGGAACGTGGCACAGAAATGGAAAGCACTACGGAGCAGGAATCGGAAAGTGTGGAAGCAGAACCGGAAACGCTTCAGATTGTTATGGTTGGGGACATGCTCATGCACACGAGAATCATTGAGTCCGGTTTGCGGGCGGATGGAACCTATAACTATGACCATCTGTTTGAAAATGTGGAGGAATTTATCCGGGCAGCAGACATTGCCATCGTAAATCAGGAGACAATTATGGGTGGTGAGGAGTTCGGATATTCGGGGTACCCTCGTTTCAATTCCCCATACGCAATTGGAGATGCAGAAGTTAAAGCTGGATTTAATATTATACTTCATGCCACTAATCATGCGCTTGACAAAGGCAAGGATGCTGTGATTAATTGTATGGATTTCTGGGAAAATAACTATCCGGAGATAGCTTATGTGGGGATTAATCGAACGCAAGAGCAGCGTGATAACATATATATTTACGAGCAAAATGGAATTAAGGTTGCGATATTAAACTATACCTATAGTACGAATGGAAAAGAATCCCCGGAGGACATGCCATTCATTGTAAATCGCTTTGTAGAAGAGGAAATCGTAGCAGATATTCAAAAAGCGGAAGAGCTGGCAGACTTCACAATTGTGTGTCCACACTGGGGAAAAGAATATAGCTTTGAAATTAATAGCTTCCAAAAGAAATGGACCAAGATATTCCTGGAAAACGGAGTAGACCTGGTAATAGGTGCGCACCCACATGTCATCGAGCCAATTGAATGGGTGTCAGATGAAGAGGGACATCGTATGCTGGTATATTATTCCTTGGGGAATTTTGTAAACGGAACCTCTTCTACAGGTAGTGGTGTTACAAACCGCATGGTGGGTGGAATTGCAGATGTCACGATTGGAAGAAATGACACAGGTGAGGTTGTGATTCTGGAAAACAGTGTAGAACCAATTGTATGTCATATTGGAGAGGGTGATGAATATACGGTGTATTTCTTAGATGAGTATACCGAGGAATTAGCAAAAGAAAACCGAATCCTTGCGCAGGATTCGGAGTTCTCGAAGGCATTATGTGAAGCTATCGTTAATCAAGTTTGGGGTGAAGAATAATATTTCTCAAAATATTCTTCAATAATAGCAAATGGTGCAGGACCGATATCTAAGAGCGTGCGATGAAATTCTATAGTAGAATAATCACTTCCTAACAGATTCCTTGCATAGTCTCTTAATTCCAGAAATTCTAAATAACCAACATAATATTTTAAGTAGTTACCTGGCTCTGAAAGAATGAGCTGGGTAATTTCATTTATTGTATCTTTGTTTGTAATACCATAGGAAGACCAGAAATTGTACATATCTTCCGCTGACCAACTCATATAGTGGAGACCAATATCAGAGGTCGCGTATAAGCTTAAGGTGGCAGATTGGTTGTGTGACAGCAGGGATGCAATATCATCATCCAAATCGCTGTAATAGTATGACATCATTTCAATATACGTTGCCCATCCTTCTGCATATCCGGAGTAGTTTAAGATATTGCGAATAGGCAGCAGCTCATATTCGTAGCTCATAACTGTCTGATACAGATGTCCCGGGAAACCTTCATGTGCCAGGGTGGTAAAATAATAAATATCGGAATCCTGATTTGCATCATTGATGTAGATAGCATTTTCCGTATAGTTATCAATTGGTGCCACAATATAAAAGGCAGGAGCCAGATAGTCTTGCAGAGCAGGGTCTACATAATGAATGGTGTATTCGGTGGTTGGTGCTTCCGGAAAATCCTTTGTCATCTCCTCCTGCAAGAGAGAAAGCATTTCCTCCTCGTCATCCATATCCCACTCCAGATAAGCACATTGCTCAAGAATTGTTGGGTCCTTTTCCTGTAGGTCTGCGCATACAAGCAGGTCATTCATACGCTGAATCTCTATTCGGTTATAAATTTCCTGAATGGAATCGTCGCATCCGGTTTCGGAATATACCAAAAGCTCATAATATTTCTTGCCGTTTGGCAAATTACAGACACCGCCGTCATTGGTGCCGCTGCCGAGTAGTGCCGTAAGCTCTTTTATGAGCTTCTCATAAGCAGGCACAATCTGTTCCTTGAAAATGGTCGAGTTGGATTTGGTGTATTTTTCGATTGTCTTCTCGGACAGATTCAAAGATGCTAAGCGATTCTCAAAGGTAGTCAGCATATAGTGATTTTCCTGATTTTCGAGAAAGGCTTCGCAGCTATCAATTACCCGGTTGCAGAGCTCGTCGGACATAAACAATCCGGCAGCAGCCTTTTCTTTTTCGAATTCAATCAGGCTGTCAAGGTATTCATCTACCAGGCGAATGAGCTCCAGATAATCCTTTACATCGGTTTCAGAGTTAAACTCATATTCTGCAAGAAGGATTGGAAGCTGCATCTGCATACCGTTGGAATAGGATAGCGGTTCATCATACAGGGAAAAACTGCTCAGCTTAAGCTGTGTATCCAGGTAGTCACTAAAAATATCATAGGTCAGCTGCTCCTCCAGGGTAAGAGACGTATACGGATAAGTCAAAAGCTCAAGCTTCATTTTCTTAAGCTCATTTATAGCATCGTTATAGCTCTCTGTGGAATAGCTTCCCAAGGCGATATCATAGATATCAATGCCATACGCCTTAGGGTCTTCAATTGTATAATGCAGGTTGAGGGTATTTGCAGTGATTTCTTCTAAAAAGATTTCATTTAAATATTCTTCAAAGCTTTGCTTTTCACCGCAGCCTGTGAGCAGAGCTGTGCATAGCACTGCTGCAAGGAGTAGTGAAAAGCATCGTTTTGAAAAAGAAGATTGTGTTTTCAAGATCATATGCTTCAAGAAAGGCCTCTTTTCTATATAATGTAGGAATATGTTTCAACATTATTATAGCTTCTTAAAGCATTTTATGTAAAGAGAATGAATACTAGAACTACAAAAAAAGCTTGCTTTATATGCTGGCATCCTCTCGAAGCTTGTCCATCCGGCGATCTAATTCCATACTAAGCATTGCACAACGAAGCAGTTCGTTTTGCATTTCATCTGTGAAAGAGATGCCTTTTTTATAGCGAAGCTGGTGCTCTAAGCTTGCCCAACAATCCATTGCAATTGTTCGAAGCTGGATTTCTACCTTCACCTTACGTTTTTCCTTTTCCAGAAAAATTGGTATTTCTACAATCAGATGTAAGCTACGATATCCGTTTGGCTTTGGATTTGCAATATAATCCTTTTTGCGAACTAAGGTGACATCATCCTGACGAAGGAGGGCGTCTGCTAATTTATATACATCTTCTTCAAATGTGCAAATAACACGTACGCCTGCCACATCATTGAGCTCATATTCAATAGCAGACAGTGACAGCTCATATCCCCTTCTTTCCAGTTTCCCCATAATACTAGGAAAAGATTTCAGGCGACATTTAATGCTGCTAATTGGATTTCTATCATTATATAAAGAAAATTCCTGGTCCAATACGCGAAGCTTGGTTTCAATCTCAAGCATTGCGCATTTGTAATAGGTCATCAGAAGCTGCATATCAGAGTGGTGTCGTTGTAGCACTTGTACTGCGTATTTCTCTTCATTGTTTGCGTCAAACATAATTATCCCCCAAGGTACTTATTTAACCGAATTTTGCTTCTGCAAGGTCTTTGCCATCCGGCATCTTAAAGCCCAGCTCTTCCAGATATTTTCCCATGCGCCCTGCAGATTTGTCCTCAAACTGAGGCTGTCCATAGACTTTCTTAATCCACTCAGAGCTTAGAGGCTGCCAGTGGGCAAAAGCGGAATTTAATACCTGCGAGCTTCCGTCTGCGGAAACCTCGGTACCAAGTCCCATACCATGAGGTCCGTGCTGGAAAATGTGAAGCTCGTAGTGCATGCCAAGCTCGGTATATTTATTGGCAACTGCCAAAACACCGCCAGGAGTCAACATATCCTCTGCGGTTGCCACCATAAATACCGGTGGAGTGTCGGTAGTAATCTTAGATGGCAGGTCAAAAAGCTCAATATCTTCATCTGTATAATCTGTTTTTCCGGTTAATAGCTGGAACATAAAGTCAGCACCCTTGTAGCGGATTACGCTGGCAACCGGATATCCAAGAATCATGCCGTTTGGCTTGTTTTTTGCGAGAACGCCTGCGGCAAGAGCCAGATGTCCACCTGCGGAAAAGCCACAGGTCAATATTTTTTCAGGGTCAATGTGCCATTCTTCTGAGTGCTCCCTTAAATAGCCGATTGCCCAATCAATTTCTTCCAATGGTGCAAAGCCAGCGGCATTTCTTCCGGTAGAATAACGAAGAATAAATGCGTGATATCCCATAGAAGCATATCCCAAAGCAATAGGCTCAGCCTCGCGTGGGGAGCAGTACACGTATCCGCCGCCGGGACAGACAATGATGGCCGGGCGATTGGTCTCAAGTCCCAGTGTAATGTCGCAATCTAAGATATAACCCTCCAAAGTTGCATCCGGATGATTTGGGCATTCCATATGAATCATTTTCATGATGAGTTTCCTCCTATTATATATAGTAATGAGTTTCCGATTGAAACTACTTGTATTATACCAGACAAATCTTTTATAATATAGAAAAAACTCATTATATTTTCATAAAAAGAGGATAAACATATGGACAAACTCGTATATGAAGTGGGCGATATCGTAAAATTAAAAAAACAGCATCCATGCGGCTCAAATGATTGGGAAATACTACGTGTTGGGGCTGATTTTCGTTTGAAGTGCACAGGTTGTGGTCACCAGATTATGATTGCAAGAAAGCTTGTTGAGAAAAACACAAAGGATTTGAAAAAAGCCACGAATCCTTAGAAAAAAAGCTTGCAACCCTAGTAAAAACATGTTATTATCAATAACCGTGATACATTAAGTTATCCTTGCTCGCGGAGTGTTTCGTGGGCCAGAGACCAAAAGGAGGTAAAAATCGCATGAACAAATATGAATTAGCA
>CAYMYV010000129.1:0-6428 GCA_964394775.1 uncultured Lachnobacterium sp.
CTTCGGTCGGTGCAAAGCCGAGGTCTCCTAGACCTCGTGCGCCTCGACCTGACGGTCTTCGTCGGTCGGTTCAACGGAAAAAACAGCAGCCGTAAAGTTGTGTAAGGAGTGCGGGGTATATAGGAAAAAAATAGTTATCTATACCCTGCTTTTCCATGTTTAAGCCTAAATCATATGATTTGGGTATATAAAAAAAATATGTCGAAAATACCCCGGAAAATCAAAAAAGCAGGGGTATTTTGACTTAGAAAAATCTATATACCCAAAGGAGCTTTTTTAGTGTTTGTTTTGCATGGAAAGCAGGGGTATTTACAGGTGGTTTGGGCGCATATACCCAAAAGAGAATTGTGGCATAGGATGCGAGCGAGTCCGGCGCTAAGCAGACGTCCAGGGGACGTCTGCCTAGCGCCCCATCTTCCGCTTATGAATTATAAGTGTTTGACTTTTGAAACATATATGTGACAAATACTGCAAATGCTAGCGGGCAAACGATTGAGAGTCTTATGGAGCTACAGACTTGAATGAAATGGAGTTGCCAAAGTAACTAATGGAATTTGTTTTTGTTAAGATTCTATTATGGTTTGATAATTTTCACTTTACTTTTGGGGCGCGGTGTGTTATCGTATTAATGTTGAGCAGAAGTGGTGGAATGGCAGACGCGCTGGCTTCAGGTGCCAGTGGTAGCAATACCGTGTGGGTTCAAGTCCCATCTTCTGCATTACATTAAGAAACGTAAAAACGGGACAGGTCGAGAATCATTGCCGGCGAGCAAGTTCTCGACCTGTCCCGTTTTTATGTTTCTAAATGTAATTCTTTACCTACCTATTTTCTTAAAAAGAATTGACAGAAGAATATAAATAGAAGATAGTAATAGTAATAAGATTTTTGTTCTGGAAAAGGAGAAAAGAACATGGGAATAAAAAGAGTAATTGCTTTTTTATGTAGTGCAATCATTTTGTTTACCTGTATTCCAATGGAAGTGAATGCAGATGTTGTAGATATTGAAGAGAATGTTATTACAGAAATGAAAGAAACAGTTCTATATTCCAGCAAATACCCAATTTCAAGTGCATGGAAAATGGGTCCTTCGGTTTATACGACCAATGGCGGTGGGGATTTTGAGGCTGTAAATATTACAGAGGATGGATATTTTAAGATTTCCTATACGGGAACAGAGGGGGCAGTGCGCCTGGCATTTCAGAATATGAATGCAAGTGACTGGATTTATGTGGATACGCCTACTGAAACAATAAAGAATGAGGATGGAAGCTATACTTCTACCTTTAGCTACGAGGATTGTGTAAAAGCATATGGTAGTGACAGCTTTATAAAGGTGGAGTCTATCGGTGTGGCCACTTCGGAGTCGACCGAGAAGGTGATGATTACAAACATCAGCTGGTATGGCTATTATACCACCTTGGAATTGGGTGAAACGGCTGTGCTGTATGAAGGTATGGTGACTTCTACCTCAATAAATACCAATATGACATTCTTTTTTACTAAGCATGTTGGCGGAGAATGGGATGCATCTGTAATTAATGAGGGCAGCTTTTTCTATGTAGAATATACAGGAGAGGAAGGCGGCATATATCTTGCGTTTTTAAGTGCCTCCGGTGGAACAAATTGGGCAACGGTATATCCGGACGAAACCGGAATTAACGCTACAGGAAAGTATTATTCCATTTATACCTATGAGAGTGTGGCAAAAGCATATGGAACCAATTTTAACAGATTAGACCAGATTCAGGTATTCAGTGCCACAAGTAAAGAGGTTACCTTGCGTAGAATTCTGTATTTTACGGGGGAAGGTGCTCCTGTAGATACCAGTGATGCCACATGGGACAGACCGGATACGGGAATTGCATTTATTGGAGACAGTATTGTGCAGAATCCGTTGGTGGATACCTCCCATTTGAAAGGTATCGATTGGAATGGAATTTTAAATCGAGAAGACTGCGTCAACTATGGAATAGGTGGGCAGACGACTCAGGAGTGTGCGGCGCGTATCGACGAGCTGGCTAAGAAAAATTATAGTAAAGTAGTAATGCTTTGCGGTATCAATGACATCGGAAGAGGACTTACCAATTCCCAGATTGTTGACAACTATGAAACCATGGTTGAGGCACTTTGTGAAAAGAATCCGGAGATTGAGATTTATATTATCAGTGTGCTCCCAACAACTCCGGCATTTTACACGGGAATGCAGAGCATGATTACTGCACTTAATACCAGATTGCAGGCATTTGCGTTAAAATATGAGAATGTTACCTATGTAGATTGCCATTCCTCCTTTGTTGGAGAGGATGAATATTGCAAGGATGGATTGACCTTTGATGGTTTACATCCAAATCTAACAGGGTATGAAGTTATAGCAGAGATTTTAACACCATATCTGGAAGAGAAAGAGGTGGAAGCGGATACCTCTACGGAGCTTTCTACTGAGGATGAGACCACGGATGTTAAGGCACCTGCTGCTGGAAATACAGATGGCAGCCTTTGGTGGATACTTGGAGCTGCGGCTGTGGTTGTTGTAATATTAGTGGTTGTTATACTTATAATTAGAAAAAATCAAAAGAGTTAATTTTCTCTTAGGTTGACATTTTTTTCTGGAGTGGTAAAATAGTCTCATAAAAAAATATTTACCAGAAGGAGAATGAATCATGGATTTACTTAAGAAGGTTTGGCCACACGCTTACAAAGCAACTGATGTTAAAGGTTTAATTATCACAATCATCGTTTATCTTTTAATTAATATTGTATTAGGATGGGTTTGTGGTCTTTTATCAGCTATTCCAATTGTTGGCATTATTGCTGGATTAGTTGGTTCTTTATTAGGATTATACTGTATGGTAGGTATCGTCCTTGCAATTCTTGTTATGCTCAAAGTGCTTAAATAAGAATCAGACATTTCAAATGGCTGTCTTCCGAATGGGAGGCAGCTATTTTTTTTACAAAGATTGCAAAAATTGCAAAAATTTTTCGACAAAAATTGCAGAGAAAAAAGGAATTTTAAGTTTGACGTAGAATATTTATTATGTAGGCTGTTCTTCGAACTTTAATGAGGAGAGAGAATATGACAATACGTGAGAGAATTGAAGAAATGGAGCGAGAAACGCTTAGTCCGTTTGCCTGCCTGAGTGCGAACAGCAGAGGTAGAGATGCGGAAGAGCCAGAGTGCGATATTCGCCCTGTATTCACAAGAGACCGAGATAGAATTTTACATAGCAAATCATTTCGACGCCTGAAGAATAAAACTCAGGTGTTTTTGACCCCTAAGGGAGATCATTATCGTACCAGATTGTCCCATACCTTAGAGGTATCTCAGAATGCAAGAACCATTGCGAAGGCCTTAAGGTTGAACGAGGATTTGGTAGAGGCGATTGCGTTAGGGCATGACCTGGGACATACGCCGTTTGGACATGCAGGGGAAGTGATTTTGGACCAGATATATATTGGTGGCTTTAAGCATAATGAGCAAAGTGTGCGTATTGTAGAAAAGCTGGAAAAGGATGGGCAGGGCTTGAATCTTACCTGGGAGGTTCGTGATGGAATCTTAAATCACCAGACGGGTGCGATGCCACATACCTTAGAGGGAAAAATTGTACGTATTTGTGATAAAGTAGCATATGTGAATGCGGACTTTGACGATGCCATTCGTGCACATTTGTTAAGTGAAGAGGATATTCCGCTTGAGATTCGAAAAACACTTGGATATGACACAAGGAGTCGATTGGACTTTTTGATTCACAATACCATTATTAATAGTATGGGACAGGATGACATTAAGATGTCCAAGGAATGTGAAGAAGCATTAAAGGACCTTCGTGCGTTCATGTTCCGCAATCTGTACAAGAACCCAATCGCCAAGGGGGAAGAAACAAAAGCGAAGGCGATGCTGGAGCAGTTGTATTTTTACTATTCTGAGCATATGGAAATTTTGCCGGAAAAATATCTTCGCATGTATGATGCAGGTGAGGATAAGGGACGTGTGCTTTGCGATTACATCTCCGGTATGACGGATCAGTATGCGATTACCAAGTTTGATGAATTTTTCTTGCCAAAAGCATGGCAGGTCGATGGATATTGATTAAAACTGTTTGGCGACGAATTCGAGCTTGTCTGGCGAATAATATATATACTTAGATAAGGAGGACGTATGGCATTTTATTCAGATGAACTAATTGAAGAAGTGCGTTCACGAAATGATATCGTGGATGTTGTTGGCAGCTACGTACGTCTTCAGAAAAAGGGCAGCACCTATTTCGGATTGTGTCCGTTTCATAATGAAAAAACAGGGTCTTTTTCCGTAAGTCCGCATAAGCAGATGTATTACTGCTTCGGCTGTGGTGCCGGTGGTAATGTTTTTACATTTTTGATGCAGTATGAGAATTTCACCTTTGGGGAAGCAATGCAGACGTTGGCGGATAAGGTTGGAATTGACCTGCCGCAGCAGGAGATGTCCGCGGCACAGAGGCAGGAAGCCGATAAGCGACAAAGGCTTTTGGAAATCAATAAGGAGGCGGCAAAATATTTCTATACGCTGCTTCGAAACCCACGAGGCCAGAAAGCCTATCAGTATTTTAAAAATCGAGAACTGACCGATGAGACCATGCAAAAGTTTGGCTTGGGATATTCGGACCAATATAGTGACGACCTGTATCGATATCTTCGAAGCAAGGGTTATGATGACTCGATTCTCAAGGAAACGGGTCTGATAACCATAGATGAGGTAAGAGGAGGTCATGACAAATTCTGGAATAGAGCCATGTTTCCGATTATGGACGTGCATAATCACGTAATCGGTTTTGGTGGACGAGTGATGGGCGACGGTGAGCCGAAGTACTTAAACTCTCCGGAAACCAGGATATTTGACAAGAGCCGTAATTTGTACGGACTAAATATTGCCAGAAGCACGCGAAAAGACCAGCTGCTTCTGTGTGAAGGATATATGGACGTGATTGCCCTGCATCAGGCAGGCTTTGACAACGCAGTGGCGTCTCTTGGAACAGCACTTACCAGTGGACATGCCAATCTGCTGAAGCGTTATACCAAGGAAGTGTATCTGACCTATGACAGCGATGGTGCCGGTGTGAAGGCGGCGCTTCGTGCTATTCCAATCTTAAAAGAGGTCGGAATTGTAACCAAGATTATTAATATGCGGCCATACAAGGACCCGGATGAATTTATCAAAGCCCTTGGGGCAGAAGAATACCAGAAACGAATTGACAGTGCTGAAAATAGCTTCATGTTCGAGGTTCGTATTATGGAAAATGATTACGATATGAATGATCCAACTTCAAAGACCGCATTTTTTAATGAAATAGCAAAGAAGCTTCTAGGATTTTCTGAGGAATTAGAGCGGAATAATTATATAGAAGCGGTTGCACAAAAATACAAAATCAGTTTTGAGGACTTGCGAAAAACGGTAAACAATCTAGCAATGAAGGGCGGAGTTGTGAATAAGCCAACCCAGCTAAGGAGTGGTGTGCAGGAGAAGAAGAAGGAGGACGGCATGAAGCAGTCCCAGAAGCTTCTCTTAACATGGCTGATTGAAGACCCACGATTGTTTGGAACAGTTTCGAGTCTCATTCATCCTGAGGATTTTACAGAGGAGCTGTACCATAAGGTTGCCGAAACTGTTTATGAACAGTATACGACCGAAGGGAAAGCAAATCCTGCCAAAATCATCAGCCAGTTTATGGATGAAGAAGAGCAAAAAGATGTGGCTGGCCTATTTAATGCGCGAATTCATGAAGTGGAGACCCAAAGCGACATGGAAAAGGCATTGAAGGAAACAATCATTCGCATTAAGCAAAACAGCATTGATTACAAGAGTGCACATACGGATCCGACAGATTTGAATGCATTGATGAAAAACATCGAGGACCGTAAAGCCTTGCAGCAATTGGAAAAATTGCATATTTCCATTAATTAAGGACAAACTAGTAAATAACCTGAGAGGACGAATCAAAAAATGGCAAAGAAGAAAGAAGAACAACAAGTAGAAGCAGTAGCTGTAGAAACAGAAGAAATGAAAGTGAAATTCCAGGAGAAGCTCACAGAGCTCCTTGCTCTTGGAAAGAAGAAAAAGAATATTTTGGAATATCAGGAAATCAGTGACTTTTTCAAGGACATGCCTTTAGACGCAGAGAAGATGGAATTGGTTTTGGATTATCTTGACCATAACGGAATTGATGTTTTACGCATTAGTGAAGATGATGACGACGATGAAATCATTTTGGCAGATGATGACGACGTTGAAATCGAAATGGAAAAAATTGACCTGTCTGTTCCGGATGGTGTAAGCGTTGAAGACCCGGTCCGTATGTATTTAAAGGAAATTGGTAAGGTTCCGCTTCTTAGTGCAGAGGAAGAAATTGAGCTGGCGCAGAAGATGGAAGCAGGTGCAGTTGCAACTGAAAAAATCC
>CAYMYV010000130.1:0-6422 GCA_964394775.1 uncultured Lachnobacterium sp.
ACATATAAAAAGCAGGTGGAGCGTTCCAAGAAGAATTGGCTTGATTTGTCGGTGGATGAGGTGCTGAAGAAGGATTTGGAGTTTTTATACAGAATATAGAGAAGGAAGAATCGGCGATGCTGTACAATTATATAAAAGAACATTATATAGAAGCAGAGCCGATTTTTCTTTCTGATTTGTTAAGAACGAATATTACCGAGCCGGATTTAAACCAACAACTAATGCTATGAAAATTCATATGGAAGGTGCAATACAGAAAGTTCTAGATATTTTTGAAGCAGACGATGGTAGGACTTTTGAAGAAAAAAAGAAAGCTGTGATAGCATATATTGAAACACAAGAAGATAAGTTGTTGGCAGAGAGAGTTTTGAAAGCTGCGATAAATCACGAAACAGGGAAACATGTAAAAGAAAAATTTTGGAGTGTTGGAAATATCTCAAAAAGTGACGAGCATATATGCCTTAGAATGGTTCAAGAATCGGATAAAAATAATTATCTTGAATTGCAAAAGGAGACATGCATTGTAAAGTCTATGCTTAAAGAAGAATCATATCAGAATATGATGTGGAATGAACATATTCAAGATAAAGGTATTAGAATAATAGCTATGAAAGTAGAAGATATAAAACAATATTGTTTAGATAAACATAAGGCAGATGAAACCTATCCTTTTGGCGAAGTGCCGATATGTTATAAATTAAAAGGTAAAATTTTTGCTCAGGTTTACCCTTATGAGTGGGATTATAAAATTACACTGAAGTGTACGAGGGAGATGGGAGAGTTTTATAGAATGGTTTATCCGGAAAAAGTGGTTAGAGGATATCATTGTCCACCGGTACAGCAACCTTATTGGAATACCATCTATTTGGATGATTTTCCAGATGATGAGCTTTTAAATATGATAGATTATGCATATGAAACGGTGTTTCATAGTTTTAGCAGGAAGATACAGAGGCAGATATTGGAGGATACATAGATGGAAAATGAAATATTCTCAAAATGTGGTATGCGTTGCGATTTATGCTTGATATATCGTCCTAATGTAGAAAAAGAGGATAGAAGGATAGAGATATGTAACGCATGGAGAAAAATATGGCAAGGTTTTGAACCTAATCCTAAAACGACTATTTGTGACGGATGTTGTTGCGAAAAAGCTGATGCTATATTATTCAGCCCAGCATGCGAAGCAAGAAAATGCGTTATAAAAAAAGGGTACATTCATTGTGGCTATTGCGAACAATACCCTTGTGATATATTCCCAGCTGAACCAACGGAAGAGGAGACGATTCAGAAAATAGAAGTTGAGAAATGTTGGACATGGGAAGATGAAAAATTGATGGAAGCGTATGCTTGTAAGAAGCATATGGATGAATTTAGAAAAAACAGATAGTAAATTACAGAACGAAGTAAATAAGGAGATATTCAATGAATATATACGAAAACTGTCCAGTACTAGAAAGTGAAAAATTTATAATTAGGTTATTCAGAGACGAAGATTGTGATGATTTGCTAAAGGTTTATAGTGATAAAATGGCATTACCATTCTTCAATAGTGATAATTGTGATGGAGATAATTTTTATTATGCAACAAAAGATAGAATGATGGAGGCTATTGGATTTTGGCATATGTCATATGATAATGGTTGGTTTGTTAGACTTTCTATTGTCGATAAGGCTGTATCAAGTGTAATTGGAACAGTGGAATTATGCTTAAGAGTGTCAGAAGATGAATTTAATAATATGGGTATTTTAAGAGTGGATGTTAGAAGTGATTACGAACAAGAAAATGTATTATTTGATATTTTTTCACTTGTTACACCAAAACTTGAAGAACTGTTAGGATGTGAAGGTGTACTTACAAAGGCGCCAATATATGCAGTAGAAAGAATGAAAGCTATTCAGAAGGTCGGCTTTACAAAGTCAGAGCATCTATTGATTGGTAAAACCGGATATGCTTATGATGGATATTGGATAATGGGATAGGATACTTTTTGGAGGTTGCATTATGAACATAATGACAATTTATTTCCTCAAGATGTGTTTGAGAAGATAATAGAAAATGATACATTTTATGTTGTAGAGAGTAGTAATTTCGTGGTTGGAGTTTTGGAAATCGTATATAGACACATAGAGAGTCCATTTCATGTTACACGTGATGTTATCTTTGTAGAATCAATGGCAATAGATGAAAATTACAGAGGTATGGGCATCGGACATATGATGTTTGATTTTTTAAAAAAGATAAAAGAAGAAAAGAATCTAGACGGTATCGAATTG
This sequence comes from uncultured Lachnobacterium sp., assembly GCA_964394775.1. Lineage (GTDB taxonomy): Bacteria > Bacillota > Clostridia > Lachnospirales > Lachnospiraceae > Roseburia. The sequence goes on from CAYMYV010000130.1 coordinate 2,278, forward strand.
CAGGTAAATGCTAGAAATAGTGCTGCATATGAAATGTATAAGAAATGTGGATTTTCTGAGAAGTCGATTAATATGGAATTGCTGGATTGAAAAAATGGGAGAATGACATGTTTTTAGACACATCATTTTTAAAGAACGATGAGATAGAATTGGTTTTAGAAAGTAAAATAATCAAAAGAATATCAAGAACAAGCGCTTGCCTTATTATGCGAATTAGTTTATCATATTGTATTAAATAAGGGAGTAAAATATAGGAGGATCCAAAGATGTGGCTTAATGTTTTATTGTTTGTTGTTGGACTGGTGTTGCTCATTAAGGGGGGCGACTGGTTTGTGGATGGTGCGACGGGAATCGCCAGACGCTTCCATTTGCCGGAGCTTCTTATCGGAGCTACGGTTGTGTCGATTGGTACCACGCTTCCGGAGGTTATGGTTTCCGCGCAGGGCGCAATGGCGGGTTCCGGTGGCATGGCGTATGGAAATGCAGTGGGCTCTATCATCTGCAACACTTCACTGATTGCAGCGTTGACGATTGCAATCAAGCCTAGCAAGATAGAGCGCAAGACACTGGTAATTCCTGTAATCTTTTTCTTTGTAGCTGCGGCATTTTATATGGGTGTTGCGTATATTAGCGGAGAATTTACCAGAACCGTTGGTGTCGTGCTGCTTTTAGGCTTTGTAGTTTATATGACTTTTACAATTTGGCAGATGAGAAAGAATCCTATTGAGGAAACAGAGGAGCATACGGTGCAGGAGGATGGAAAATCTTCCATTGCAAAGGATGTGATTGGCCTGGCGGTAGGTGCGGTTTTGATTGCCTTCGGAGCAAGATTATTGGTAGACAACGGAACTATAATTGCGGAAACGCTTGGAGTACCTGATACTGTTATCGCACTGACCTTTGTGGCTTTGGGAACCTCCCTGCCTGAGTTGGTGACGGCAATTACCTCTCTGGTGAAGGGACATGGCGCATTGTCTTTGGGTAATATTATTGGCGCAAATCTGTTTAATCTGGTGTTGGTAAGCGGTGTTTCCACGGTGATTTCACCATTCCCTGTTCCTGCAGAGTCAACTATCGCAGGTATGCCTGCTTCACTGGTGCTGGATTTGCCGGTTATGCTGGGGGTAATGCTGATTTTGACCGTGCCGGCATTGGTTCGTCAGAAGCTTTCCAGAGCGCAGGGAATTATCCTGCTTTGTATCTATGCAGCATTCTGTGTAATACAGTTCACAATGTAAGTTGAGTAAGTTAAGCCATGCAGCTCTATATAAGGTGCATGGCTTTTTCCTTCTTATAGGATTGGGGTGTCAAAAGGTGCTTTCTAAAACTTGAATTGGCAAAATGAACTGTATTTGTTCAATTTGCCAAACATAATTTGTAAAAGCACCTTTTGACACCCGAATCCTTATAGGAAATTGCGTCTATAAAAGAGTGATTTTGGGAAATAGGAAAAGTGGATTAAACGATGACAAACAGTGACTGAAATGCTATGAACTAAAAAATCGGACCGTGAAGGTGGACTTACAAGAGTTTTTGGTACTGTTGATGCTATCATTGAAACATTTTTCAGTTTTGGACTATTTCGACATAAAATGATTGTAAATCTCACCTCGATTTGCTATGATACGAACGAGGTGCTATTTATGAGGACAGAGACAAAAGGAAGAATTGTATGCTACATATTTGCAGTAATATTGTTTTTTCTAGGAATTGGTGTAGAGATAACTACCACGAATTCCTCCTTTTTGTGTTCCTTAAATGTGGCAAGCACTACCGATATGACAAGTACGGTCAGTGCTATAAGTACTGGTGTTACCTCAAATGCAATGCTGTATTCGAACAATCAGGTAATCGAGGAGGTTCCGGTTTGTACACTTGGCATGCTGGCTAGTCGCACAGAAGCGCTTCGCGGAAACATGTCTATTTCCGTGCTTAGAAAACAAAGCAGAGGTGCTTTTTTCATTCTTATTGCAGGCATTTTTCTGCAATATCTATTGGGTCGTCTGATACAGGAGGGCTCTTATCAAGGTACAGAGAGCAGGGAAGATGGTCAACTCTTCTTGTGCAGAACTGTAGTCGTGGATTATATTCACCGTAAAGATAGTGGAGAATAATGTGCTCTTTTTTTGAGTGCCTATGCATATTTTTGTATAGGTCTATTTTGCGTGCAAAATTTGCGCGCTATTTGTAATGCCTAAAAGCAATTGAGTAATGTATGGAAAGAAAAGGAGAGCATAATTATGGCAGAAATATTAGTTGTTTTATTTGGAGTATTGTTTGGAGGCTTACCAACTCTTTACCTGATTTGGGAGGCTGTAGCAACTATTTCACAGAAAATATACAGAAAAGCTAAATATGGTACATCATTGTTTGATTAAGGAGGCAAAATGGCTATAACAGATTTATTTGGATTACTGGGTGGACTTGCACTATTCCTGTATGGCATGCAGATGATGAGTGATGGACTTGAGGATGTGGCTGGAGACCGAATGGAGCGCATCCTGGAAAAACTGACAGCGAATCGCTTCCTGGGGGTTGCAGTAGGTGCTCTGATTACGGCAATCATACAGTCATCATCGGCAACGACCGTTATGGTGGTGGGATTTGTAAACTCAGGCATGATGACCCTGCAGCAGGCAGTGTGGATTATCATGGGTGCGAATATCGGTACAACCATTACCGGTCAGCTGGTTGCACTTGATATTGGTATCTTTGCGCCGGTTATTGCATTTGTTGGTGTGGCAATGGTTGTGTTTGTAAAAAAACCAAAGCTACAGCATGTTGGCAGTATTTTGGCTGGATTTGGTGTGCTGTTTATTGGTATGGATATGATGGGTGCAGCGATGAAACCATTGCAGAGCTCTGAGGTTTTTATTAATTTGATGACGCAGTTTACGAACCCATTCTTTGGAATTATTGCGGGTGCGGTATTTACAGCAATTATACAGTCATCCTCTGCATCCGTTGGTATTTTGCAGACTCTGGCTGCTACGGGGCTGATTCCATTTTCCAGTGCGGTATTCGTATTGTTTGGTATGAATATTGGTACGTGTATCACAGCAGTATTGGCAGCAATTGGAACAAATAGAAGCGCAAAACGTACAACCATTATCCATTTGATGTTCAACATTATTGGAACAATTATTTTTACCATTGTTTGTCTGGCATCCCCTGTAGAGGATTTAGTGGCTTCGCTAACGCCTGACAAGCCGGCATCCCAGATTGCAAATATGCATACCATGTTCAACATTGCAACTACGATTCTGTTGATTCCATTTGGAACCGTGCTTGCGAAGATGGCTACAATTATTTTGCCTGATGCCCCGGAGGATGCCTCAAAGACATCTATTTTGGGTACGCTGAACAAGGAGTTTGGACGAACAAGAACCCAGCTTGGTGCGGACGCAATTCATATGGACATTCTCCGTCAGGAAGTGGAAAAAATGCTTGCTCTTGCAAAGCAGAATGTTGAGAGATGCTTTAACGCAGTATTAAATAATGATTCTGCAGCGTTGCAGAGTGCAGAGGAAACGGAAAAGCTAATCGACACCTTAAACAAGGATATTTCTCAATTTATTTCAAAAATCCTGGTAAATAGCAATAGTGATGCCAATATAACCAGTATTGAAAAATACTTTGTTATTACCGGAAATGCAGAACGTATCGGTGATCACGCTATGAATATTGGCGAGTATGTAGGTACGATAAGGAAGAAAAATATCGAATTTTCAGATGGTGCAAGGGAGGAAATTATTGCGATGCGTGATATTACGCGAAAAGCCATCGAGAAGGTGCTTCAGCAGGAGGAAGACATGACAAAATGGATTTCTGAAATTGCAGCAATGGAACAGCAGATTGATGATATGACAGAAACCTATAGAGAACGCCACCTAGAGCGAATGAGAAAGGGCTTGTGTACGGAGGAGGCTTGTGTGCTTTATTCTGAACTCTTAACAGATTTTGAGCGTATTGGCGACCATGTACTCAACATAGCACAGGCGAGATTGTCGATGTTATCATAAAAAGATGAATAATACCCACTACGTGTGTGATGAAACCACGTAGTGGGTTATTATTACCTTATAGGAATTTGCGTCGTCAGACGCATCAAATCCCAAGTTCGCTTGCGAACTTGCAAGCGTCAG
>CAYMYV010000131.1:0-6410 GCA_964394775.1 uncultured Lachnobacterium sp.
TCATGGGTATCTTTAGCTTAGATTTATCTAAACCAATCGACCTTGCAATTCATACCGAAGACAATCTTGACGAAATCATGGACGTATTGAAGCCATACCTGGTTGAGTAGGCTTTAGGCTCGTCGCTTTTAATTAACGAAGATAGCATCTCATCCCTTATGAAAAGAACGCCTCCATTGTAGGCAAAGCCTTGCTTTTCTTTTCATAAATGATGGGATGCCTTTTTATTTTTATGCGACACGCATACACATATTTCTTCCTCTTGCGTCTAAGCCACAAAATAGCAGCTTACTCTGCTTCTACCATGATGGTTTCTGTGGTGCTAATTGCAGTTTCCATAAGCTCATCAATTTTCTCAGCTAATTTCAATTCTGATTTCTTGATAAATTCCACGTTTGGTTTTGTAACCGGATGCTTTGCTACGAAAATGGTACAGCAATCCTCATATGGAAGGATGGAGGTTTCGTAGGTATCAATCCTTTCTGCGATGGTTACGATATCCTGCTTGTCCATGGCAATCAGCGGACGATAGACCGGCATAGTACACACCTCATTGGTTGCAGCAAGAGACTGCATGGTCTGACTTGCCACCTGTCCAATACTCTCACCTGTGATAAGTCCAAGACATTTTGTCTGTTTTGCAAAATGCTCCGCAATCTTCATCATGTAACGGCGCATGATAATGGTAAGCTCTTCGTGAGGACATTTTTCGTAAATATATAACTGGATATCCGTAAAGTTTACAATATTAAGCTTGATTGGCCCTGTGTATGCAGCCACCTTCTTTGCAAGGTCAATAACCTTTTGTTTTGCACGCTCACTGGTGTATGGTGGTGCGTGGAAATAGGTTGCTTCAATGGTTACACCACGTTTGGAAATCATATAACCTGCAACCGGACTGTCAATACCGCCGGAAAGCAATAGCATTGCCTTACCTGCTGTGCCAAGAGGCATACCGCCTGGCCCCGGAAGCTCCGTGGAATAAATATTGATAAGTGGACGAATCTCAATATTTACCATTACCTGTGGATGGTGCACATCGACAGAGGTTTCCGGAAAGGCTTCTAGGATTTTCTCGCCTACTGCTGCGTTGATTTCCATAGAATTCATTGGATAATTCTTTCTCGCACGGCGGGCATTTACCTTGAAGGTAAAATGCTTATCCGGATAAGTCTCATCAATATGCTCGATGACTCTCTTACACAGTGCTTCAAAGCCTTCGTCCTGTGTGAGGATTACCGGACAGATTCCAACGATACCGAATACGCGCTGTAATGCAGCTACGGTCTCGTCGTAATCATAGTTTCCTTCGGTTTCCACATAGATACGTCCATTTTCCTTGCGAACGGTAAAATTACCGTCTACATTTTTTAACTGATAACGGATGTTGTTTACCAACGCATCCTCAAATAAATATCTGTTTTTTCCTTTAATTGCGATTTCCGCATATTTAATCAAAAAAGCTGAATACATGTTTTCTCCCTCTATTTTCTAAACCACTTGCTAGTGGCGTGTGTATTTCTGTAGCATTGGAATGACCTCTCGCATAACCTCCAATGTATAATCAAGCTCCTCTTTCGTATTTTCCACACTAAAGCTAAAACGCACCGTAGAATCCAAAAGCTCCTTCTTTAAACCAATACTCCGTAAGGTGGAGCTGATGGCCGGCTTGTTGGATGAGCAGGCACTTCCTGCTGACACATAGATACTTCTATCCTCTAAGGTATGCAGAATCACCTCGGCCCTTACCCCCTCGATGCTCACGCTTACAATGTGTGGTGCACTGTCATGGTCCTTTTTCCCGTTGACAGATACCCCTTCAATTTTCTCCACCTCTGCGATGAAATAATCGCGAAGCTTGTAGAGATGCTCTCTATTTGTTTCCAAATTTGCATACATTTCTTCTGCTGCAGCGGCTAAGCCTGCAATGGCCGGAACATTTTCCGTGCCGGAACGCAGCCCTTTTTGCTGCCCACCACCCAAAATAAGTGGTTTGATTTTGGTCTTGTCTTTTACAAAGAGAAATCCGCTGCCCTTTGGCCCATGAATCTTATGCCCACTGACAGACAACATGTCCACATTGCATTTCTTTGGATAAATAATCATTTTTCCATACGACTGAATTGCATCCACATGGAACAAGGTCTTTGGATTCTGTTCTTTTATGATTTTTCCAGCTTCCTCGATTGGCTGCAATGCACCAATCTCATTGTTTACCTGCATGATGGAAACAAGAATGGTATCCGGACGAATTGCATTTTTCAGCTCCTCCGGACGAATCTGACCATATGCATCCACACCAAGGTATGTCACCTCAAAGCCGTTCTCCTCCAGCCATCCGAAAGGATTTAAAACGGATGGATGCTCAATAGCTGTAGTAACCAGATGCATGCCTGCACGCTTATTCGCCAAGGCACTTCCAATAATTGCAAGGTTATTGGATTCTGTACCTCCTGAGGTAAAAATAAGTTCCTTTTCCTCTACCTTCAGGGTTTTTGCAATTGTTTTTTTCGCTTCGGTAATGTATTTCTCCGCTATGACACCCTTCATATGCAGGGATGATGGATTTCCATAATCCTGTGTCAATAGCTCCACCAGCTTCTCCGTAGCAGCTTTACCGCAACGTGTAGTTGCGGAATTATCTAAATACGCTTCCATATATACCTCCCGGAACCTTTGATGTCAGTCAAAATCATTCATCAAGGCAGAACACCAGCATTGAGAGTGTAGCAAGTCCTGCCGTTTCTGTTCGAAGAATTCTTCTTCCGAGGGAAATTCTGTGACCGATAAAACCACTCTTATCCGCCAGGCTGTTCTCGGCCTCCACCGGCTCGCTCACCATGGCAATTTCCTCTGGCGCAAAACCGCCCTCCGGTCCCACAAAAATACCAATGCTTTGTCCCGATTTAATATTCTTCATAATCTCGCGGGTTGCTTCCATCCCGCGTTCGTTTTCATATGGCACCAACACCACATCCAGTTCCTCCGCCTTATGTAAGGCTTCTTTCCAGCTCATTGGCATTTGAATCGCCGGAATAATTGTTCGCTTTGATTGCTTTGCAGCACTTTCTGAAATTGCCTGCCAGCGCTTTACCTTGGACTCTGCTTTTTTCGCATCCAGCTTTACTACACAGTTTTTCATGGCAACCGGAATTACTTCATAAACACCAAGCTCAACAGCCTTCTGGATAATCAGCTCCATCTTATCGCCCTTAGGCAAGCCCTGAAACAGATAAATACGATTGGAAAGCTCTGTGCCGCTTTCATCCTTTTCTTCAATCTGTACAATTACTTCCTCATCGGATATCGAAGCTATCACTCCAAAGAAGCTTCTTCCCATTCCGTCTTCGACTGTTGTTTTCTCTACAGCATTCTCCGGATTTCTCTCTGGAGAATGCTCCTTATTTACACTGACACGCACACGCTCGCCCACCTTCATGCGAAGTACGTTTTTAATATGATTGACATCACTGTCAAGGATGGCAATTCTATCCCCGGCAAGCTGATGCTCCTCTACAAAAAATTGATACATAATTTCCTCCTCGCATATGCAAACTCACCATATCCCTTACAACTGCATGCATCATGCATCTGGCGCACATGCGAAAACAGCTTAGTTTTTGCGAGCTGTAATATTTACCCACTCGCCCTGATGATTAATCTGTACGATTTCAAGCCCGGTAGCTTCAATGGCTTCTTTTACTTCGTTTTCCTTGAAATCAATAATTCCGGAGGTGATGAAGTAACCGCCTTTTTTCAAGCGGGCCGGAATCACCGGAGCCATTGGAATGATAACGTCTGCAAGGATATTTGCAACAACGATTTCATACTCCTCGGTTCCAACCTTCTCCTGAAGCTCTACATCATCAATCAAATTGCCAACATAGAAGGCTCCAAGAGACGCATCTAAGTGGTTTACTTCCATGTTGTCTCTTGTAGAGGTCATACAATCCGCATCGATATCCGTACCAACAACCTCTCTTGCGCCAAGCTTCAATGCCACAATTGAAAGAATTCCACTTCCACAGCCAACATCCAATACCTTTGGATGGTCTTCGCCAATATACTTAATCAATTCTCTGATACACAGCTGTGTAGTTTCATGCTTACCTGTGCCAAAGGAGATACCCGGGTCAATTTCAATCATGAATTTGTCCTTATCCTCTTCCTTAAGCTCCTCCCAGGTTGGCTTAATCAAAATATTATCAATGGTAAAAGAAGAAAAATACTTCTTCCAGTTATTAATCCAATCTAAATCCTCTGTTTCTGAAGAAGATATTACACCACTTCCCACATCTACCATATTGCGAAGGTCTTCTAATGCAATTTTTACTTCCTTTAGGATTTCTGTCTGGTCGCTGCCGTCATCTTCAATATAGAAGCTCACATGACTAATCCCCTCATCCGGTGGAAGCTCCGGTAAGAAATCAATAAACATATCTGCCTGATCTGCTTTTGTAAGAGGTACATTGTCTTCTATCTCAATTCCCTCAATTCCTATTTCCATCAATGTGGATGCAAGAAAATCCTCGGCTGCAGTTGTCGTTTCAATCGTGTATTTTTTCCACTTCATAAATATTATCTCTTCCTTCTGTTTAATATTTTAATCACATTTCGCTTTTGCCTGAATCCCTTTTGGCATAAAAACCCTTATATATTTTACACGATTCCCCCATCTATAGCAATCTTTTTCGTAGTTGAATTCACTTCCAAATGGTAGTAAAATTAGAATAGGTTTTTACAATGAGGAGGAGTAATATGCGAATCAAAAAACATTTGTCCATCCCTGAGCGAAATAACAAAACAGCAATTAAGGCTCACTTGATTGCCGTTAGCGTCATGAATGTTTTTTGCCTTTTACAGGTTGCTAACAAGATGCAAAGTGTCTCATTTGCAGTTATCGCTCTAATTCTGGGATTCATCCCAATCATTATAGAAAAAATCATATATAAACAAACCCCTGAATCACGCTTAATTAAGCCGATTCTTGCTGTTGGTTTTTTGATTTTCTATACCTACACCTTGTTTACGTCCACTAATAACATGGTTTTTGTCTTTGCCATTCCAATGATTATGATTGTTTCCATTTATAATGATACGCGCTATTCTCTGATAATTAATAGTATTGCACTGTTAGAGAGTATTTTGGTTGTAGTGCTTGGTGCCACCAGCGGACAATTTGGTTACCTTGGCATTGATTATGCAATTATTCAAATTGTCATCATGGTGCTGATTATGATTTTTTCCAATATGACCGCTGGCACATTAAATGCTAATACTAAGCAACAGCTGTCCAAATCAGAAAATCTTTCTCTCCAATTGCAGGATGGCATACGAGATATTCATATAGATTTGGAAAAGCTTAGCGCATCTTCCAAACACACTGCAAATGCTATGCAGGAGGTTTCCATCGGAATTGAAAACACCAATGAGGCCGTAGCCGAACAGATTTCCCAGACTCATGCAATCCACGAAAAAGTCACTGCCGTAAGCGAAGCCTCGAACCACATTGTTGCAAACATGGATAATACCTTATCCGTTTTACGAAAAGGAACTGAAAATATATCGCAATTAGTAAGCCAGGTAGAAACCTCCGTGCAAAACGGTGCTGATGTGGCTTCTAAATTAGAAACCTTAAACCAAACTATGGCTGAAATGAATTCTATCGTTGAACTGATTAGCGATGTTGCGTTCCAGACCAAATTACTTGCCATCAATGCCAACATTGAAGCGGCTCATGCCGGAGATGTAGGACGCGGTTTTGCCGTTGTGGCTACGGAGATTACAAATATGTCTGAACGAACCGCAGACGCCACTACACAGATTGCAAATTTGATTGAAAACATATCTACTGCAATCCAAGAAGTGGTACAGGTGGTATATCATATGATTCGTGACATCAATGCGGAAAAAGACAGTACGCAGGATACCTCTGATAGTTTTTCATCAATACAAATCCATACCATTTCTACCCACAACGATATGGAATTATTGGAGCATAATATTGAACAACTAAAAAACGCAAATCAATTAATCGTGGACTCCATCCACACCATCTCCAATATTTCTGAAGAGGTAACTGCTCATACTACACAAACATTGGCTGCTGAAGAAGAGAATGCGCAAATCCTTTCATGTATTGAAGAAAAAATCAATACCTTGATAGACTTAATTCAGCATACATAAAATCACTTATCTATTGTAATTACAGGGGAAATAGCGTCTGTTGCAAATTCTTTTTTGGCACAGCCCTGTCTCTATACCGGGACAGGGGGATTTCCTACAAATTGGACAGAATATTAGCATTTCTTGAAGTATATTCTTACTGGAAGTTTTCATGTCTTCTGACCGGCGGACACTTGGCTGGGATAGATAGGTGAGGCAGAGACTTCGTTGTACTTTTCAAGTTT